>NZ_JBFBBZ010000008.1:0-283860 GCF_040682935.1 Amycolatopsis sp. NPDC051061 | reverse complement strand
GCGGCCAGCTCATCATACGAAGGACGGACACCTTCTCCCACAACAAGATCATCCCACAGTCACGCTCAAGTCCCGGAAATGGCCTGAACAGTTACCTTGAATGACTCATTTCAAGACACCGGCCGCCGCTCGGGCGCGTGCCTCCGGCCCCCGGGTTCCACGCTACCCGGCGGTACCGACAGTTCCGGGCGGCTCCGGCAGGTCCATCGAAGCCAGCCGGGCCGGGTCGGCCACCGCCGCGATCCCCGAGATGAACCCGTCCGTCACCGTGAACGCCACCACCGACAGCGGCGACCCGTCCGGACGCCAGGCCACCACGCCCGGCAATCCGCCGACCAGCACCGCGCGTCCGCCGCCGGCCGCGCCGAACCGTGCTCCCGCCGCCACGTTCGTCGCTCCCAGGACCACCACCACGCCGTCCGGGGTGTCCACCGTCAGGCGGACGTCGGGGTCGAGCACGCGCAGCAATCCCTCGAAGTCGCCGTCGCGGGCCGCCGTCAGGAACGCGTCCACCACCTCTCGCTGCTCCCGACCCGCGGAAGGTGGCGGGGTAGGCGTCCGGACCTTCCGGCGGGCGCGGCTCGCGAGCATCTTGGTCGCGCCGGGGGTCTTGCCGAGAATGCGGCCGATCTCCTCGAACGGCACCGCGAACAGGTCGTGCAGCACGAACGCCAGCCGCTCGCCCGGGCCCAGCGACTCCAGGACGACCAGCAGCGCGAGCCCGATCGAATCCGCGAGCGCGACGCCGGCCTCGGGGCCCTCGTCCACCGCCACCACGATCTCGTCGTACGGCGCCTCGGGACGCGACCGGCGCGAACGCAGGACGTCGAGGCTGATCCGGCCGACCACCGTCGTCAGCCAGCCGGCGAGGTTGTCGATGGTCGCCGCGTCCTGGCGCGACAGCCGCAGCCAGGCCTCCTGGACCACGTCCTCGGCGTCGGCGTGCGAGCCGAGCACCCGGTGGGCCACCGCGCACAGCCGGTCGCGCTGCTCTTCGAAGGCCTCGGTCAGCGTGTCGGGCATGTCGTTACCTTCCTCCGTTCCGCTCCGTCGTGGGGATGACGGGCCCGGAGGGGCACAGGTAACAGACGGAGGACCGATGGAAGCGCGGTTGAAGGACTCGGGGAACCCCGAGGTGTTCGGAGCGATCCAGCAGATCATCAAGGCGGTGCACGCCGGGGGCGCCGACCCGCGGGTGCTGGAGCTGGTCCACCTGCGGGCCAGCCAGATCAACGGCTGCAGCCCGTGCGTCTTCGGTGGAGTCCAGTCCGCGAAGAGGCACGGCGAGACCGAAGAGCGGCTGCACAACGTCGTCGCGTGGCAGGAGACGCCGTTCTACACCGAGCCGGAGCGGGCGGCGCTCGCGTTGACGGAGGCCGCGACCCGGCTCCAAGACGGCGGGCCGGGGGTGACGGACGACATCTGGGAGGCGGCGGCGAAGCACTTCGACGAGAAGCAGCTGTCGGCGATCACCTTGAACATCGCGCTCACCAACTTCTTCAACCGGATCAACCGCACCACGCGGCAGCAGGCCGGAGCGACCTGGTAAAGCCGTGAAGGCCTCCTTACCGGCCATAAACGCCGGTAAGGAGGCCTTCACGGACTTCAGGCCGGGGTGATGATGTACGCGATGCCGCCGGGGCCGCTCGCGACGGTGCCGTCGGCGCGGTACCGCTTGGTCCGCTGCCAGATCTTCTCGAACTGGTCGCGCTGGTAGACGTTCCGGACGCGGTCGTTGCTGCTCGACGCCGGGTCGTTCGCGATCACGTCGCCGTCCTTCGTGAAGCCGACGACCACCATGATGTGCCCGGCCGTGCCGTACCCGGCGCCGTCGAGCTCCTCGGACAGGAACGACTGCGACGTGATCACCGGGATGCCGCGGGCGATGTAGGTCTCCAGCTCGTTCAGCGAGTGCAGCCGGGTGATGTGCCCGCGCAGCCCGCGCGACGCCGCGTATGCCGTGTTGAACGGCCAGTTGCCGGTGCCGTCGTAGGCGTGGTCGTAGGTGTAGCGCGCCGCGAACGCCACCGAGGGGTCGACGTAGTCCGCCGGGATCCAGGACATCTCCGCCGCCGACGGCTTCTTGCCCCAGTACTCGGCCACCATCTCGGTCGACGTCGGGCTGCACCAGGCTTCGCCGCCCCCGCCGTACTGCGGGAACTGTCCCTTGTGGAGGTTCTGCGCGTAGGCCGGCACCTTCAGCTCGATCCCGGTCGCGCGGCCCGGCTTCGTCGCCTGCACGTCGAAGCGGTCCGGCACCGCGGACGTCATCGCGCCCAGCGACGTCACCGACGGCGTCGCGTGCGAGCCCTTTTCCCGGTAGAGGCTGATCCGCAGGTTGTACGACTTCAGCGTCACGCCGGTCTTCATGACCAGCGTGTCGACGTCCACCGCGGCGTTCGCGTCGTCCTGGCCGTCGACGCTGGTGCGCAGGATGTCGGCGTCGCCGCTGGCCCAGCGGCCCATCACGTACCACGCGGTTTCGACGCCCGCCGACGTCCGGCCCCGCGCCTCGACCTGCAGCCAGGTCTTCGCCGGCGTCTGCGCGTTCCAGGACGCGACCAGCTGCGTCGCGCCGAAGCCCTGGCGGTAGGACGGCGACGTCCACTGGCCGTACTCGTACGTCTTCGTCGTGCCGAGCTCCGGCTCGGTGTGCTCGACCGTGCCGGCCGGACGCGTGATGCGCAGGCCGTCACGGGTCAGCGCGAGGCCGTCGAAGTCGCCGTCGTGGAAGCGGCCGCCGTTCCACTCGTGGTAGTCGATCGCTTCGTCTTCGCCGGGTCTGGCGGGCGTGGCCTCGGCGACTTGCGCGGTTACGGCAGTCAACACGATCACTGACAATAAGGTGAACAACTTGCGTACGCGCATCCCGGCTCCCTGATAGACCCACCCAGTAGCCAGGGATTTTCGCCGCTCGGGCCAGGTATGTAAACAGGTACCTACAGGACGGCCTGCGTCTGTGTCACTTTCGCGACCAACTTGCCGTCGTCGTCGTGGATCTCGGTCTCCACCACGACGAACTTGCGGCCGGCGTGCAGTGGTCTGGACGACGCAACGGCGTAGCCCGAACGCACGGCGCGCAGGAAGTTCGTCTTCGATTCGACGGTCGTCGTGCCCTGCGCGTCCTCGGGGAGGTTGAGGAACGCGCACACGGCGCCGGTCGAGTCGGCCAGCGCCATGAGCGCGCCGCCGTGCAGCGCGCCGCCGAGCGTGCAGAGGCTCTCGTCCCACTTCAGCCGGCTGCGGACGAGCGCCGGGCCGTGCTCCAGCACCTCGACGCCGAGGCGTTCGGAGAACGGCATGGAACGGTGGAAGAGCTGGGTGCCCTCGGGGTCGGTCATGCCCCGCAGCCTGCCCGAAGACCGGCCGCGGGGCGATTACCTCGCGCGTAACGCGCTCAGCTCAGCGGGTTGACGAGCAGCAGTTCCGTGTTGTGGTCCGTGGCGTCCCCGACGCGGCCGAGGTCGACGTGGATGTCGTTGTAGGACAGCTCGCGGTACAGCGACGCAAGCGCTTGCGGCGTCCGGGCGTCGTAGTCGGCGGCGTACGGTGCCTCGGCCTCGATCAAGGTCGTGAACAGCGACAACGTGCCGTCCGCGTTGTCCGCGACCTCGACGATCCGGGCGTGCTGCGGGAAGTCGACGTGCGACGCCGTGTTGATCTCCCAGAAGCCCTGCTGCGGCGTGTTCCCGGCGTGCGGGGTGATCTTGTTGAGGTGCGTGTGGCCGTTGACCCATGCCAGCACGTTCGGGAACCGCTTGAGCAGCGCGACGAACGCGTTGCCGTCCAGGCGCGGGTCGAGCAGGTGCCGCGAGTCCGGCAACACGTTGCCCATCGAACCGCTGGTGTGGTGGCTGAACAGGAGGAACAGCTCGTCGGTGACGGCGTGGGTGGCCTTGCGGCCGAAGAAGTCGTAGTACGTCGAGCTGTTGCGCTTCAGCGTCGCCTCGACCCAGTTGTACTGCGCGAGGCCGATCGAGCCGTCGGCGAACCCGGCGTCGGTCGTCGTGTCGAGGCTGATCCCGGTGATGCCCGGCGCGATCCGGAACGTGTAGTAGACGTTCTTGCCGTCGGCGTTGGCGCTGGAGAAGCCGTGGCCGACGGGACCGGGTCCGGTGTTGGCCGAGTCGAGGTGCGCGCGGACGAACTCGCCCGTGTCGAACGGGCGGCGCCGCGCGTCCGGCGTGACCTCGCGGATGGTGCCCGAGCCACCGAACAGCTCGGCGATCGGCACACTCGAGCCGGGCTTCTTGATGGCGTCGGCGAGCTTCTTCGCGGTGGCCTCGTCCTTGCCGATGACCTTGTACTTCCCGGTGTACCAGGCGTCGATGCCGGGGATCTGCGCCGGCAGCGAGCCGACGATGCTGTCGTCGTGGTTGCCGAAGGTGCAGAACCACGGGACGTCGAGGCCGGGCGCGGTGAACGTCTTGATGCCCGCTTCGAGCAGGCCGGGCAGCTGCGGGAAGCCCTTGGCGGAGTAGTCGTCGCCCACGCCCGCGATGGACGGGTTCCAGAACTCCTTGTTGCCGGAGCTCTGGACGCCTTCGTAGGCGCTCGTGGCGCCGGAGTTCGGCGTGACGCTGCCGCCGTTGAGGACCTTGAGGAACCAGTCGAGCTCGATCAGCTCGTGGTTGTCGGTGTTGTCGCCGGTGGTGACCATGAGGTCGAACGGCCGTCCGGTGAACGGCCCCTGCCGCACGCTGTTGACGCGCTCGACGAGCGCGGAGGTCGCGACGGTCCCGAGCGCTTCCTGCGGCCGGTGCGCGGAGCCGATGAAGGGGTGCAGGTACTCGAAGCGCGCGGGGCTCTCGGTGTCGGTGATGTGCAGGTCGGTGAACTGCACGAACGCGCTGAGGGCGCGGCGCCGGTCGTCGCGGCCGGTCTGCGGGGTGGCGAGGTCGCTGCGGACGACCAGCGGCCAGCCGGGGCCCGCGCTGAGCCGGCTGTAGGTCGCGGTGCCTCCGCCGGTGGCGACCTGTTCGAGGGTCGTGCCGGTGGTGGTGATCGAGCGGGTGCTCGTGAGCCGCAGCGCGCGGTCGAGGGCGTTCGCGGTCGGCGTGCACAGCAGGAGCCCGAGACCGGCGGCGCCCGCGGTGGCGAAGGTGCGCCGGGTGAGTTCGGCCATGGTTGTTCGCTCCCCAGTTTCTCGGTTGCCCAGCACCGTGCCGGACGCCGATGTCCGGGCGGTGAACGTGACGTTTCGAGCCACCTTGTCACAGGTGTCGGGGTGGGGTGTACCGCCGAAGGTCGTGGTCAATTCCGCCGGGGAGCGGGCCGGCTCAGCAGGCGATGCCGCACGCGGTTCCGGCCGCCGCGAACAGGCCGAAGAAGAACAGCATCACGATCAGCGCCGGGATCACCGCGATGATGCCGCACACCAGGCCCGCGATGCCCATGCCCTTGCCCGTGTAGCCCGGCCGGCCGGCCTGGACCATCCCGCCCCACGAGAGGCCGATCGCCAGGAAGCCGAGGAGCAGGTCGACGAACGGGACCCAGAACAGGACCAGGGCGACGATGCCGACGACCATGCCCGCCACCGCCATCCCGCTGGTGTTCAGCGGCTGGTAGGCCGGGTAGGGCTGGGCGCCGTAGACCGGCTGGGGACCGTACGCCGGGTACGGCTGCGACGCGTAAGGCTGCACCGGGTACTGCGGCCCCGAAGGCGGGTACGCCGGGTTGGCCGGCTGCTGATCCGGCTGGTAAGGGTCGTAACTGGTCACAGCGCACCCACTTCTGTCCGTCCACAGCGGAAGTCGCCCGGCCGGCCTCGCACGTTACTCAGCCCGTCAGGCCCGACTCCGTCACCCCGCGCACAAGGTACCGCTGCAGGAACGCGAACAGCAGCACAATCGGCAGGATCGACACCGCCGCCGCCAGGAACAGCAGGTCGAGCTGCGGGTTCTGCGCCGTCAGCAACCCCGACAACGCCACCTGGACGGTCCACGAACCGGGGGACTGCGCGATGATCAACGGCCACAGGAACGCGTTCCAGCTGCCGATCACCGTGATCACCGCGATCGCCGCGAAGAAGCCCTTCGAGTTGGGCACCACGATCCGCCAGAACACGCCCCAGCGGGACAGCCCGTCCATCCGGCCGGCCTCCTCCAGCTCGCGCGGGAAGTCCAGGAAGTACTGCCGGAACAGGAACACGCTGAACGCGCTGAACAGCCCGGGGATCACGAGCCCGCGGAAGTCCGAGAGCCAGCCGAGCGTCGAGACCACCACGAAGCTCGGCACGAACGTCACCGACGTCGGGATCATCAGCGTCGCCAGCACCGCGTAGAAGACCGCGCGTGAGTGCCGGTACGGGATCCGCGCCAGGCCGTAGCCCGCCAGCGAGCAGATCACCAGCAGACCGGTCGTCTGCAGCACCGCCACGATCGCCGAGTTCAGCAGGCTGCGCGCGAAGGGGACGTCGTCGAGGGAGAACAACCGCGAGAAGTTCTCCCAGTGCACAGTGGACGGAAGGAACGTCCAATGTGGAGCGGTGATATCGGCCCGCGACGCCAGCCCGTTGCGCACCAGCAGGTAGAACGGCAGCAGGAACAGGGCCGCCGCGACGATCAACGCCGTCCACCGGAAGAAGGCCTTCACGACACCCTCCCGAAGCGGAAGACGCGGCCCTGCAGCAGCGTCACCAGCGCGATGATCAACGCCAGGATCACCGCGCCCGCGCTGCCGCGGCCGAGGTCCTGGCCACCCGAGCCCAGCGACGTGTAGTACAGGTACACCAGCGGTGGCCGGGCGAACGGCGGGTAGCCACGGGAGTCGCCCATGATGTTGTAGAACTCGTCGAACGCCTGGTACGCGTTGATCAGGTTCAGCAGGAGCACCGCGACCGCCGTCGCGCGCAGCTGCGGCAGCGTGATGTAGCGGAACACCTGCCAGCCGGGTTTCGCGCCGTCGAGCCACGCCGCCTCGTACAGCTGACCCGGGATCCGCTGCAGCGCCGCGATGAACAGGATCATGTAGAACCCGAGCTGCAGCCACAGCCGCGCCGTCACCAGCACGATCCAGTACAGCGGCGGGTCGACCGTCCCGGTCCAGGCCACCGGATCGGCCCCGAACAGCGCGAGCACCGAGTTCGCCAGTCCGTACCGGACCCCCGAGAACAGCGACGTCTTCCAGATCAGCGACGCCACGACGTACGAGCACGCGAACGGCAGGAAGAACACCGACCGGAAGAACGCCCGTGCGAACTCGAGCCGGTTGACGCCGAGCGCGAGCGCCAGCGAAAGGACGAACGTCAGCGGCACGATGAACACCACGAACACGCTGAACGTCCCCAGGCTCGACAGGAACGGCTCGTCGGTGAGCATGTGCCCGTAGTTGTCCAGCCCGACGAACTCCGTCGGCGTGACGGTGTTGCGCGCGTCGAAGAAGGACAGGTACGCGCTCCAGCCGATCGGCAGGTACGCGAAGACCGCGAGCCCCAGCAGGAACGGTCCGACGAACAGCCAGAACGTACGCGCGTCTCGCCGCTTCATCCCCTGTGTCATCCAAAAAGGCGCTTGAGCTCGGCCTTCGCCACCTCGACCGCGGTCTTGGTCTGCGCGACCGGGTCCGCCCCCTCCTTCGCGATCTTCGCGACCGCGTCGGACAACGCCGTGTTCGCCTGCTGCGTCCACACCGGCCCGCCGACCAGGTGGCTGTTCTCCTTGACGAACCGGGCGGCGTCGGCGGCCGGGCCCGACTTGAGGCTGTCCGCGCGGTCGGCGAGGCTCTGACGCGCCGGGACGTGGAAGCCGAACTTCGTCGCGAACTCCAGCTGGTCGTCGGTCTTGTCGATCCACAGCCACTTCACGAACGCCTTGGCCTCGGCGACGTGCGCGCTCTTGGCGTTGACCATCGCGCCGTACGCGCCGACCGGCACCGACGGCGCGCCGGTGCCGTCCAGCCGCGGGAACGGCAGCACGCCGAAGTCGTCGTCGAAGGCCTGGCGGATCTTCGGCACGTTCCACAGCCCGGTCCACTGCATCGCCGCGAGCCCGTCGATGAACGCGCCCGGGTCCGACCAGTCGGCGGGCGCGCCGAGCAGCAGGGAACCGTTGGTGTTGAGGGTGTGCAGCTTGGCCAGCGCGGTCGCCGCGCGCGGGTCGTCGAAGCCGACCTCGCGGTTGCCGTTCTTCAGGTAGTCGAGGCCGGCCGACCACAGCAGCGGCCCGGTGAGCACGCCGACACCGCCGTCATTGCCCGCGAAGAAGCCCTTGACGCCGTCTTTCGAGAGCTTGGCGGCCGCGTCGATCAGCTCGTCGACCGTCTGCGGCGGCTGCACGCCGGCGGCCTGCAGCAGGCTCTTGCGGTAGAAGAGCACCTGCGTGTCGGTGGCCTGCGGGATGCCGTAGACCTTGCCCTCGACGGTCTGCGCGGCGAGCACGGCCGGGCTGAAGTCGCCCTTGACCGGCGCGATGACGTCGTCGAGCGAGACCACCTGGTTCTGCCGGACCCAGTCGATCTTGACCTGCGCCTCGAAGACGTCCGGCACCTTGCTGTTCTGCAGCGCGGTGACGATCTTCGAGTCGTAGTCGCCCGGGTTCCACTGGACGTCGACGGTCGCGCCGGGGTAGGTCGCGGCGTACCGCTTGACCGCTTGCTGGACGCCGTCCTCGCCGTAGGCGTGGTACCACTGCTGGAGCGTGACCTTCGGCGCGTCCGACGGCGGCGGGCCCGCCGAGTACGCCGTCGACGGCGGCGCGGTGCCCTGCCGCCCGGTGTTCGACCCGCACGCCGTCGCCAGCGCGCCCATCCCCGCGAGCGCGAGGAAACTCCGCCTGTTCCGCTGCATCCCCAGAACCCCTCCGTGAAGTCCGTGAAGGCCACCTTGAGGAAGATAGAGTTCCTCAAGGTGGCCTTCACGAACATGAAGACTCGCCGGAGATTTACCCGTTAGAGCTGTGCGATGTCGAGCTTTCCCTCGGAGTAGGACGCGCGGATCCGCTTCTTGTCGAACTTGCCGACGCTCGTCTTGGGCACTTCGTCCACGAACGTCCAGTTCTCCGGCAGCTGCCACTTCGCGACCTTGTCGCTGAGGAACTCGCGCAGCTCTTCAGGTGTCGCGGTCTGGCCCTCCTTGAGCACGACGGCGACCAGCGGCCGCTCGTCCCACTTCTCGTCGGGGATGCCGACGACCGCGGCCTCCGCCACCGCCGGGTGGCCCATGACCTGGTTCTCCAGGTCGACCGAGGAGATCCACTCGCCGCCGGACTTGATGACGTCCTTGGCGCGGTCGGTCAGGGTGAGGTAGCCGTCCGCGCTGATCTTGCCGACGTCGCCGGTGCGCAGCCAGCCGTCGTGGAACTTGTCGGGGTCCGGGGAATCGGCACTGTCCGAACCTCCGTAGTACCTCCCGGCGATCCACGGGCCCTGGACCTCGAGCTCGCCGACGGCCTCGTTGTCCCACGGCAGCTCTTCGCCGGAGTCACCGATCAGCCGGGCCCGCACGGACGCCGGGAAGCGGCCCTGCGTGTAGCGGTAGCGCCAGGCCTCGTCACCGGTCGCGGACGCCGGCGGCCGCGCGACGCTGCCCAGCGGCGACGTCTCGGTCATGCCCCAGGCGTGCAGGATCCGGACGTGGTGCCGCTCCTCGAAGGCGTTCATCAGCGACGGCGGCACCGCCGACCCGCCGACGACGACCTCACGCAGGTGGGAGATGTCCTGCGGGTTCGCTTCGAGGTGGGCGAGCAGGCCCTGCCAGACGGTCGGGACGGCGCCGGCGAACGTCGGCTTCTCGGCGGCCAGCATCGCCGCGATCGGCGCCGGCTGGAGGAACCGGTCCGGCATCAGCAGCGACGCGCCGACCATCAGCGACGCGTACGGCAGGCCCCACGCCATCGCGTGGAACATCGGCACGATGGACAGGGCCTTGTCGCTCTGCGCGAGGTTCATGCTGTCGCTCATGCAGACCTGCATCGAGTGCAGCCAGATCGACCGGTGTGAATAGGCGACGCCCTTGGGGTCACCCGTCGTACCCGAGGTGTAACACATCGCGGCGGCGGAGCGCTCGTCGACGTCCGGCCAGTCGAAGGTGTCCGGCTGGGCGGCCAGCAGCGCGTCGTAGGCGTGCACCTCGACGCCGGCTGGAGCCTCCAGGGCCGCGGCGTCGCCGTTGGCCACGATGACGTGCCGGACCGTCTTGAACTCCGGCAGCTGCTTCGCCAGCAGCGGGACGAGCGTGCCGTCGACGATGACGACCTGGTCCTCGGCGTGGTTGGCGACGAACACGAGCTGCTCGGGGAACAGCCGGATGTTCAGGGTGTGCAGCACGGCGCCCATCGCCGGGACGGCCAGGTAGGCGGCCAGGTGCTCGGCGTTGTTCCACATGAACGTGCCGACGCGCTGGTCGCCCGTCACGCCGAGGCTCCGGAGCGCGTTCGCGAGGCGGGCGGCGTTGCGGCCGAGGTCGCCGTAGGTCTCGCGACGGGCTTCTGAACCGGTCCAGGTGATGACTTCGCTCGCCGAGTGCACCGACGTGCCGTGGCGGAGCAGGTTCGCCAGCGACAGCCGGCCGTCCTGCATGGTGCTCAACATGGTCGCTCCCGGGGGTCGTTCGCCGGTGGACTGGGGTTGCGCCGACTCTAGTGCGGATCGGGTGAAGCGGGCATGGTCAACAACGGCTCCGTTCGGTCACGGTCGTCCCGCGATCGGGCGACGACCGGACGATGATCATGATCATCAATTCTTACGCTTTTCCTTGTGGACAAGGAAATGTGCACGGGAACAGCGCGGAGTGGAGGCTTCACTTCCGGGTGAGCGACGCCACCCGGGACGGTTCTTGGGAGCGTTTCCGCAGGCCGGAGCGGGTTGCCTGGCGTCACCTCCGGGGGTAATAAGTGCGTGTCGGTTGCACGGCGTTGAACCCGGTGGCGTTTACTGGGGCCGTGGTAAGAGACGGCTGGCCAGCGCTTGCAGGAGCAAGCGCACCGAAAAGCCGTCGGCCGCGAAAGCGGAGACCTGAGAGGAAAGGACTACTACGTTGGCTCTGCCTACGTTGACTCCGGAGCAGCGCGCCGATGCACTCGCCAAGGCGGCCGAGGCTCGCAAGGCGCGTTCGGAGCTGCTCGCGTCGATCAAGTCCGGCAAGGAGAGCATCGAAAAGGTGCTCAAGCAGGCCAAGGAGAACAAGACGATCGGGAAGACGAAGGTCACCCAGCTGCTGAAGGCCGTCCCCGGCCTCGGCGCGGTGAAGGTCGCCGCCCTGCTCGAGCAGGCCGGCATCGACCCGGACCGGCGCGCCGCCGGCCTGGGCGAGCGCCAGCGCGAGGCGCTCATCGACGCGCTCAAGTAGCTCGTCACCTGGAGCTCCCGCGAGGGGAGTGTCGCTCGTGACACTCCTCTCGCGGATCTCCCGAAGCCTGGGACGCTGGGGAGGTGAGCTCTGCATCCTCTGGGGCCGAGCCCCAGACCCCAGCCGGGGGGCAAGCCCCCCTGGACCCCCCCAAAGCGGTCAGTCCGGCGACCCCGGCCCACGACCTCGCCGCCCGCTACCAGCGTGGCGACTTCCTGTTCACGACGGCCGAGCGCGCACTCCTCGCGCAGGGCACCATCCGGACCGTCACCGAGACGGACCCCCGCCGGCTCGCCTCGGCGATCCCCGGGGTCCTGGCCGAGACCGGTGCCCCGCTGGCCGTCGGCGTGCTCCCGTTCGACACCGGGCCCGACACGAAGGTGCCGGGCCACCTCGTCGTGCCCCGGACCGTCCACCGCTCCGAGGGCGCGCCTTCGCTGCCGCGTGAGGTCCTGCCGGCGCCCGTGCGGGTGCGTGCGGTGCCGTCCCCCGCGCAGCACATGGCGGCCGTCTCGGCCGCGGTCGAGGCGCTGGCTTCGCGTGACCTCCGGAAAGCCGTCCTGGCCCGGGCCCTCGACCTCGAGTTCGCCGCGCCGGTGTCCGCGGAGAGCGTCGTCCGCAACCTGGCGGTCGGGAACCCCCGGCACTTCACGTACGCGGCCGAGCTGCCCGGCGGGCGCTCGCTGGTCGGCGCCACGCCCGAGCTGCTGCTGCGCCGTACCGGCCGCACGGTCTTCTCATCGCCGCACGCGGGCTCCATGCCGCGTTCGGCCGACCCGGCGACCGACCGCGCCAACGGCGAGGCCCTGCGGACGTCGCGCAAGGACCAGCTGGAGCACGCGGTGGTGATCGACTACCTCGTCGAGGCGCTGCGGCCGTTCTGCCGGACGCTCGAGGTCCCGGCGGAGCCGGAGCTGGTCACGACGCCGGCGATCTGGCACCTGCGCACCCCGATCACGGGCGAGCTGGCCGACCCGGACGTGACGGCCCTCGATCTGGCGGCGGCGTTGCACCCGACCCCGGCGGTCTGCGGCACCCCGACCGACGGCGCGCGCGAGCTGGTCCAGGAGCTGGAGCCGTTCGACCGCGACTACTACGCGGGAGCGGTCGGCTGGGTGGACGCTTCGGGCGACGGCGAGTGGGCGGTGGCGATCCGCTGCGCCGAGATCGCGTCGACGTCGATGCGGCTGTACGCGGGCGGCGGGATCGTCCCGGCTTCGGACCCGCAGGCGGAGCTGGACGAGACGACGGCGAAGTTCCGGACGCTGCTGAGCGCGATGGGCCTGGAGGATCTCCCGGTCTGACCGGCCGCCCGGGCCGGCCGTCAGGGGACCCAGAGTTCCTCGGTCACCGACAGCTCGTCGGTGGTCAGGACCGCGATGGCCGCGCGGTAGCCGTCGGCGGCCTTGAGATCCACCAGGCGGGTCGTCGCCGGGTCCAGCGCCGGGTCGCCCGACGAGACCAACCGGGCAGGCTCGTCGTAGCGGGAGAACGTGATGCTCTTCAGCGGGATCCGCAGGCCCTTGCCCGTGGCCTTCATCACGGCTTCCTTGCGCGTCCAGTAGACGAAGAACGCCGCGGCCTTCTCCGCGTCGGTCAGGCCGGTCAGGTGCGCCGTCTCGGCCGGGCTCAGGGCGTACTCGATCAGACCGTCGTCCGCCTTGCGGCCGGCCGTTTCGACGTCCAGGCCCACCGGGACCGACGGCGTCGCCGCGACGCCGATCAGCTCGCCCGAGTGCGAGATCGACAGCGTCAGGTCCGCGCCCGGGATCCGCGGCCGCCCGTGCTGCTTTCCGCAGTCTTCGCAGGTCGCGTCGAACTTCACGGCCTCGACCGCCAGCCCCAGCCGCTCCGCCGCCACCGTCTTGGCCAGCACGCGGCCGGTGAGGAAGCGGCGCTTGTCCGCGTCCTGCCGGTACGCCTCGAAGCGGCCTTGCTCGACGTCGTCCAGCAGGCGCAGGAAACGGTCTTCGGCGGGCAGCGGGGACGACCAGCGGACCACGATCTCCATCACCCCTCCGATCCTTCCGGGCGCCGGAGCGGTTGTCACGATTTCGGGGAGAGGTCTGGGGTTATCAGGCTCTCAGGAGGTACCCTCGTACTAAGCAAGCGCTTAGCCAGTGACAGTGTTCTCTGGGGCCGAGCCCCAGACCCCGGCCGGGGGGAGCCCCCTGGGCCCCCAAAAGCGTTTCGGAGGAGCAGCTCGGATGGATTTCTCACTCAGCACCGAAGAACGTGAAGTGCGCGACTGGGTCCGCACGTTCGTCCAGCGGGAGCTGATCCCGCTCGAGCAGGAAGTCCTCCGGCGCGAGCGCGCCCACCAGCCGGGGCTGACCGGCGAGGAGCTGAAGGACCTCCAGCTGAAGGCGAAGGAGTCCGGCTTCTGGGGCGTCTTCACGCCGGAGGAGTACGGCGGCATGGGCCTGTCCGCCGTGATGGCCGCGCTGCTCGAGGCCGAGCTCGGCCGCACCTTCGTGCCGTTCCGCTTCGGCGGCGCCGCGGACAACATCCTGTTCCACGCCAACGAGGAGCAGAAGCAGACCTACCTGCTGCCGACCATCTCGGGCGAGCGCAAGTCGTGCTTCGCGATCACCGAGCCGGGCGCCGGGTCGGACGCCAAGGCCATCCGGACCACCGCCCGCAAGGACGGCACCGACTGGATCATCAACGGCGAGAAGACCTTCATCACCGGGGGCAACGAAGCCGACTTCACGATGGTCTTCGCGATCACCGACCCGGAGAAGGGCGCGAACGGCGGCGTCACGTGCTTCCTCGTCGACCGCGAGGCCGGCTGGAAGTCCGAGTACATCGACACCATGGGCGAGTGGGGCCCGGCTTCGCTGATCTTCCAGGACGTCCGCGTCCCCGAGACGCAGATCCTCGGCGAGGAAGGCCGCGGCTTCGAACTCGCCATGCAGTGGATCGGCCAGGGGCGCTACCTCCTGCCGGCGCGCGCGATCGGTTCGTGCGAGCGGCTGATCTCGATGGCCATCGAGCACGCCAACACCCGCGAGACGTTCGGGCAGAAGATCGCGGAACGGCAGGCCATCCAGTGGATGATCGCCGACTCCGGTGTCGAGCTCGAGGCGTTGCGCTGGCTCGTGCTCAACGCCGCCTGGCAGGTCGACCAAGGCGTCGACTCGCGGCACGCGCAGTCGATGGCGAAGCTGTACGGCGGCCAGAAGGCCAACGAAATCGTCGACCGCGTCCTGCAGATCCACGGCGGCATGGGTTACACGCGGGAGCTGCCGGTCGAGCGCTGGTACCGCGAGTTGCGGCTGCTGCGCATCTACGAAGGCACCGACGAGATCCAGCGCCGCACCATCGCGCGCAACCTGCTCAAGGGGCACGTGAAGGTCGGCGGCGTGCTCGGCTGAGGTCCCCGGAACGCGAACGAGGCCACCTCCCGGACGTCCGGGAGGTGGCCTCGGCAGTGCCAGGGGTTACTTCTTGTTGCGGATGGCGATCGGCACGCCGGCCAGGTCCTCTTCGTTGCACAAGAGCTTCACGTCGTAGTACGGCGAACCCTGGCGGTCGTCGTAGTCGAGGTGGATGGCCAGGACGTCGAGCGGCTCGCCGAGCCACTCCTGTGCCTGCCGTAGCCACTTCGAGCACCGCTCCAGGGCGGTGGGGAGATCGTCATCACGGAACTCGACGGGGCGATAGGGGACATCCTGCACCTGATCGCGGGGGTGTGCCGGCGTCGGGAGGCCCGGCGCGAGACCCGAGTCGTCCAGTTCCAGTTGGATCGTTTCCTCAGTCACCCTTCGAGCGTCCCCCACGCACGCCGTCTGGGCAAGGCGTACACAGGTAAAAGCGCCGCTAAACGGACATGCCCCACTCTTTCGCGACGATTTCCCGGCAGCGTCGCAAGTCGGCTACGCCCGGCGAAGACGTGCAGCCCAGGGCCCTCGACGCCAGCTCCGCGTAGTGCTCGGCGAGCTCGTCCAGCGCCAGCGGCCCCCGCGGGGAATACCACCGGGCCACGCCACTGCACATCTCCAGCAGCGCGAGCCGGGTCACCGCCGCGTGTTCGGTGTGGAACACCCCGGCCGCGACACCTTCTTCGATCGCCGCCGCCCACAGGTGTTCGTACGCGTCCCGCAACGCCACCACCGGCTCGCGCGCGGCCGGGGACAGCACGTCGACTTCGTTGTCCACCACGCGGGTTTCCGCCGGGCCGACCGCGTGCGCGAGCACGTGCAGCGCGACCAGCGTGCGCAGCCGGTGCACCGGATCCGCGCTGCCGGCGGTCGCTTCGCGGGCCGCGTCCAGCAGGCGGTTCAGCGCCGTGTGCATGATCTCGGCGAGCAGATCCTCCTTGGTGCCCATGTAGTGGTACAGGCTCGCCGAGGAAAGTTCCGCCTCCTGCGCCAGATCCCGGATGCCCGTGCCGTGGAACCCCTTGGTGGCGAACAGTTTCACGGCCGCCGCGCGGACCCGCTCCCGGCTGGTCACAGCCATGCCTCCGCCTTCGCGTCCCACGACCCGGCGCGCGGGTCGGCCACCTTGCGCAGCTCGCCCTTGGCGACGCGCTCCGAGGGGGTCATCGGCAGCTCTTCGGCGAACGCCCAGAAGCGGGGAACCTTGAAGTAGGCCAGCTTTTCCGAGCAGAACTCCGCCAGGGAGGCCGGCTCCGGACGTTCGCCGTCGCACACGACGTACGCCTTGATCTCTTCGCCGCGCAGTTCGTCGGGCACCGCGACGACGGCCGCCAGCCGCACCGACGGGTGCAGCTGCAGCGCGCGTTCGACCTCGTCGGCCGAGACGTTCTCGCCGCTGCGGCGGATCATGTCCTTCGTGCGCCCGATGTAGTGGACGCGGCCGGCGTCGTCCATCCGCGCGAGGTCGCCGGTGTGGAACCAGCCGTTCCGGAACGCCTTCGCCGTCGCCTCCGGATCGTCGTGGTAGCCGTGCATCAGCCCGATCCCGCGGATCAGCAGCTCACCGGTTTCCCCGCGCGGCAACGGCTTCCCGTCTTCGCCGGCGATCATCGCTTCGCGGTCGCGGCTGGGGCGCCCGATGCAGCCGGTGCCGACGGTCTCGTCGTGGTCGGCCGCCGTCATCCGGATGTCGCCGCCGGTCTCGGTCATCCCGAACGCCTCGTACCACGGCACGCCCCAGCGCGCCTCCAGTTCGGCGTGCAGCTCGTGCGGGATCGCGGACGCGCAGATCGCGCGGACGCGGTGGTCGCGGTCGGCGTCCGACGGCTCCTGCCGCAGCAGCAGCGTCGGCATCAGGCCGAGGCAGTAGAACCAGGTGACGCCGTGCTCGCGGACCTTCGCCCAGAACGTGCTGGGGTGGAAGCGGTCCAGCACGACGAGGGTGGCGCCGGCGGCGAGTCCCAATGCGACGTTCCACTGTGGATCGATGTAGTGGAACGGCTGCGCGGTCAGCAGCACGTCGTCCTCGCCGACAGCGGGGAAGTCGGTGGCGAGGCTGACGGCCAGGGTCGTCCAGTACCGGTTCGGCAGGACGCAACCCTTGGGCGCACCCGTGGTGCCGGACGTGTACTGGACGTTGACCGGCAGTTCGGGCACCGGGACGAACTCCGGCGGTTCGGCGTCGGTGCGGAGCCGGTCCGGGGTGATGACCTCGGTCAGGCCGATCCGGCCGAGGAGGTCGGTGAACTCCGGTGCGGCGACGGCCAGTTTCGCGCCGGAGTGACGGAGGACGTGGGCGCCGTCGAACTCCTGGTAGTTCGTGTTGACCGGTACCAGCTGCGCGCCGATCCTGGCCAGCGCCAGCCAGATCAGCGGGAACGCGGGCACGTTGCGCAGCATCACTGCGACCCGGTCGCCGGGGCCGATGCCGCGTTCGCTGAGCGCGGCGGCGAGCCGGCAGCTCTCCCGGTCGACCTCGGCAAAGGTCAAGCGCTGGTCGCCTTCGTCGAACACCCAGGCCGTGCGCTCGGGCCAGAGCCGCGCGGCTCGCGTGACGAGCTGGGCGAGCGTGCCGACCTCGGCGAGCGGCGTCACGTCCGGCTCCGGAAAGCCTCTGTGGACGCGGCGACCGCGGCCGAGGTTTCGGTGATGAGGGCGTGGCTGACCTCGAGTTCGAGAGCGGGCTCGAGGTCCGTGGTCGCGTCGAGGACGCGCTTCGCCATCGCGGCGGCCGCCGGCGGGTGCCCGGCGATCCGCTTCGCCCAGCTGAGCGCCTCCGCCTGGAGCTGGTCCGCGGGCACGGCGGCGTTGACCATGCCCAGCTCCGCGGCCTTCCGGCCGTCGAAGCGCTCGCCGAGCAGCAGGAGCTCCTTCGCCTTGAGCGGGCCGACGAGCAGCGGCAGCAGTCGCGACGCCGCGCCGGTGACGCTCAGGCCGAGCGAGACCTCGGGGAACGCGAAGACGGCGTCCTCGGCGGCCAGGATCAGGTCGCAGCCGAGCGCGAACTCCGCTCCGGCGCCGATCGCGTAGCCGTGCACCGCGGCGATCACCGGCTGGCGCAGCGCGCGCAGCCGCCGCGTGACGTCCTGGAGCCGGTCGAGCCGCGCCCGTGAATCACCCGCGGGGGTGGGTTCCTTGAGGTCGTGGCCGGCGCAGAAGGCGCGGCCGGTGCCGGACAGCACGACGACGCGGGCGTCGCTGCGCGCGGCGGCGTCGAGGGCGGTGAGGAAGTCGTCGACCAGGACGGCGGCGACCGCGTTCAGCCGCTCGGGCCGGTTCAGCCGGATCTGCGCGATGCCGTCGTCGACGGCGAACTCCACGGTGGGCATGCGGCCGATGCTAGACGTTCGATCGATCGATCGATAGCCTTTGAACGGTGCAGCGGCGCGAAGCGCCTCCGTTGAGGGTGGCGGCGGGGAGGAAGGCGGAGGTATGCGGGTCGATGCGGTCTACGAGAACGCCACGGTGTGGACGGGCGCGGGCGTCACCAGCGCACTCGCCGTGCTGCACGGCCGGGTCGTCGCACTCGGAGACGACGCTCGTGAGCTGTCCGCGCGTTCGCGGGTCGACCTGGCGGGCGGGTTCGTCGTGCCCGGTTTCCACGACGCGCACAACCACATGGCGTGGTTCGGGATGGGCCTCGACGACGTCGCGCTGGGCGGCTGCCGCAGCGTCGAGGAGGTCTACGACGCCGTCGCCGCCCGGGCCGCGACGCTGCCGGCCGGGAGCTGGGTCATCGGGAGCGGGTACGACCAGAACAAGCTCGTGGGCGGCCACCCGGACCGGCACGGGCTCGACCGGGCCGCGCCGGGGATGCTGGTGCGGCTCAAGCACACGTCCGGGCACATGACCGTGGTCAACTCGGCGGTGCTCGACCAGCTGGACCTGGCGCACGTGCCGGTGGGCGGCGACGTCGTGCTCGCTCCGGACGGCGCACCGACGGGGTTGCTGCGCGAGCAGGCCCAGCTGCTGCTGCGGCCGCTGACGTACCCGACGCCGGTTTCGCGCGTGGTGCGCGGGCTCGACCGGGCGTCCGAGCAGTACCTGGCGGAGGGCATCACCAGCGTCCAGGAGGCCGGGATCGGCGGCGGGCTGGTCGGCGAAACGCCCGCGGAGCTGGCCGCCTACCAGGAAGCACGCGATTCCGGGGTGCTGCGCGTCCGGAGCACGGTGATGGTCGCCGCGAGTGTGCTGCACGACCTCCCCGACGGCGCCGGGTTCGGCCTCGACCTGGGCCTGCGCACCGGCCTGGGCGACGAGTGGCTGCGCGTCGGCCCGATGAAGCTGTTCGCCGACGGCTCGCTGGTCGGGCGAACGTGCGCGATGCACGAGCCCTTCGACGGCGAGCCGGACAACGTCGGCTACTTCCAGGTGCCCGAGGACGAGCTGGCCCGCACGATCCGCCGCGCGCACGACGCCGGCTGGCAGATCGCGACGCACGCGATCGGCGACCGCGCTATCACCGTCGTGCTCGACGCGTACGAAGCCGCGCTGGCCGCTTCGCCACGTACAGACCACCGGCATCGCATCGAGCACTGCGCGGTGCTTCAGCCCGCGGAGCTGTCTCGGCTCGCTTCGCTGGGGTTGCTCGCTTCGCCGCAGGGACGCTTCGTCAACGAACTCGGCGACGGCATGCGCGCCGCTCTCGGCGAGTCTCGCGTCCCGTGGTGCTACCGGCTGCGAAGCGTCCTCGACGCGGGTTGCGTGCTTCCCGCGTCTTCGGACCGCCCGGTCGTGAACGGCGCTCCGCTGCTTGCCCTGGCCGACATGGTGCGCCGGCGTACGGCGTCCGGCGCGCCCTTCGGGGTCGAAGAGGCGCTGACGCCGGAGGAGGCGTTGCGCGCGTACACGTACGGATCGGCGTACGCGATCTTCGCCGAGCAGGACCTGGGCACGCTCGAGCCCGGGAAGCTCGCCGACTTCGCCGTGTTGTCCGGGTCGCCGCTCGAGGAGTCCGCATTGGACGACCTCGGCGTGCAAGGCACCGCCGTCGGCGGCGAACTGCGTTATCAAGCCTGATGACTCACCTCCCCACGAATTCGAGTGCTTCTTCCGCCAGCTCGGCCCAGGGTCGCGTCGACCCTGTGTCCAGCGCCAGCCACTCCTTCATCGGCGTGCCCTTGTTCGCGTCGAAGCGCACTCCGTGCCTTTCTTCGACCAGCTCGTCCACCCGGCTCTTGGGCAGCTTCAGCACCAGCTGCCCGCGGACGAACATCGCGAAGATCCGCCCGTTCACACGCAGCGCTGTGCGCCCGAAGCCGCCGGTCGCCCCGGGTGGCGTGATGCCCGGACGTCCGGTGAACTCGTCGACCAGGTCCTCGAACTTGTCTTCCGGTGACATCGACCACCTCCGACCCCGACCGTAACGACCACCACCGACAGAAACGGGAGGCGAGATGCCCGTCCGCGACGCCGTCTTCGAGGACATCGAAGAGATCTGCGCGCTCATCGAAGAGCACGCCGTCTACGAGGACAACCACGACCTCAAGCTCGACCGCGCCGAGATGAGCGGCCACCTCTTCGGGCCGGACCCGAAGGCGTGGGTGCTGATCGCGACCCCGCCCGGCGAGCCCGGGACCGTCGCCGGCTTCGCGTTCTGCAGCTGGAACTTCTCCACCTGGGAAGCCCGGCCCGGAATCTGGCTGGACGACCTGTTCGTCCGGCCCGCGCACCGCCGCCACGGCCTCGGCGGCGAGCTGCTCGACGAGCTGCGCACCCGCACCACCGGCCGCGTCGAGTGGGACATGCAGGCGGGCAACGAGAAGGGCGAGGCGTTCTACGCCCAGCTCGGCGCGGAACCGGTCCCCGGCTGGGTCCGCTACCGCTGGCGGCCGTGAACTTTCACGAGAAAGAACCCGGCCCCGTATCGTGTGCGGCATGGGAGATGGTTCGGTCCGGAGGTCCTCGTCGGTCGAGGACTACGTCCGGGTGATCTACGGCCTGGTCGAACGGGGTGAGGCGGTCACGAACACCTCGCTCGCCGGCCGGCTGGAGGTCAGCCCGTCCTCGGCGTCGGGGATGGTCACGAAGCTGTCCCAGCTCGGGCTGGTCACCCACGTGCCCTACCGCGGGATCGAGCTCACCGCCGACGGGCGGCTCCTGGCGCGCTCGGTGCTGCGGCGGCACCGGCTGATCGAGACGTACCTGGTGTCCGAACTCGGCTACACGTGGGATGAGGTCCACGCGGAAGCGGACGCGCTGGAGCACGCGGTGTCGGACCGGCTGGTCGAGCGCATCGCGGCCAAGCTCGGCAACCCGGTCCGCGACCCCCACGGCGACCCGATCCCGGCCGCCGACGGCAGCGTCGAGGAGCTCTCGGTCCGCATCCTGGACGACCTCGAGCCGGGCGCGGTGGGCGAGATCGTGCGGGTGTGGGACACGGACCCGGAGCTGCTGCGGTACTTGACGGAGCACGCGATCAACCTGGGCGAACGCATCGAGGTCGTCGAGCGGCAGCCGTTCGGGGGACCGATGGTGGTGAAGGTGGGCTCACCGCCGGACGCGGCCACGCACGCCATCGGCAAGGAGATCGCGCAGGCGTTGTCGGTCACCCTGCGCTGAGCCCAAGCGCCCCAAGGCCACATTGGTTGCGTTCAACGCACCGAAGGCCCCTTGGGTGCGTCTGACGCACCGAAGGCCACATTGGGGCGCTCTGACGTCGGAACGCGTACGCGCGAGTGACGTCCTGAAGCGGATGTGGGGACACCCCCGCCACCCCGACCATGGCCGTATGAACCCCTTCCGCTTCGGCGTCGTCGCCGGTCATGCGCCCGATCTCGTCTCGTGGACCGCCCAGGCCGCACGGGTCGAGGAACTCGGCTTCGACGCCCTGCTCGCCACCGATCCCGTCGGCCGGGCCGATCCCTTCGTCCTGCTCGGGGCCGCCGCCGCGGTCACCCTGGACCTCACGGTCGGCACCTTCGTGCTCGCCGATCCCTTCCGCGACGCGAAGGCCCTCGACTGGCAGGTCCAGACCCTGCACCAGCAGACCGGCGGCCGGTTCGAGCTCGGGCTCGGCGTCGGGCGGCCCGGGGCGAAGGCGCACGCCGAAAACCTCGGCCGGGAGTTCGGCGGACCGGGTGAGCGCATCACACGGATGGCGGAGACGATCGCCCACCTCAAGCGAGCGGGCGACCGTCCGCGGCTGGTGCTCGCCGGCGGGGGGCCGAAAATGCTGGCGCTCGCCGCGCAAGAAGCCGACACCGTCACTTTCACTTGGGCGCCGAAGACCACCGAAGCCGAAGCCGAGTCCATTGTGGATCGATTCCGTAAGCTTGCTGACGAACGGCTGCCGGACATCGAGCTCGGGCTGAACCTCATGGCCGTCGGTGACGAGCCGTCGCCGGGGATCGCGCGGTGGGCCGGGGTCGACGTCCCCGAACTCGCTGCCGCCCAAGCCGTCACCGTGCTGCCCGCTGATCCAGGTCAAGCGGCGGAAAGGCTTCTCCGCTGGCGGGAGCGGTGGGGGATTTCCTACGTCACGATCAACTCGGGCTACGCGGAACCTTTCGCCGCGATCGCCGAAAAGGCGCGCACGGCGTGACTCGCAGGTGGGTGAGAACCCTTCCGATCTTGCGAAGCTGGGCCTACGCTCCAATTTTCCGCATTCGGGAGTGCTTCGGAGCGTTGTGATGACCGGTCAGCGAACTCGCACCATCGACCGGGGGGAACAGGCGGAGCTGGGCCAGCTGCTCTCCGCCGGGCCGTTCGACGTGGCCCTGCGGGCGGCGATCCGGGCCCGCGGGCTCGGCCTCGACCGCATCCGCTATCGCTTGCGCGGCAGGGGAACCACGGTCAGCCTGGCCACCCTCAGCCACTGGCAGTCCGGGCGGTGCCGGCCCGAGCGGCCGGAGTCGTTGGAGGCGTTGCGGAATCTCGAGGACATCCTGAACGTGCCGGACGGCGCGCTCAGCAGGCTCCTCGGCCCGCCACGGAACAGGGCACGTTTTCACGCGCAGGCGCCGCCGCTCAACTGAGCGCCTCCAACGGAAATCCGCTCAGTTGAGCACGTAGGCTCGGGTCATGCGAGCTGTGGTCATGGAGGAGTTCAGCGTCCCGCCGGTCGTGCGGGACGTGCCGGAGCCGGTGGCGCCGCCCGGCGGCGCGGTGATCGAGGTCGACGCCACCGGCGTCTGCCGCAGCGACTGGCACACGTGGCAGGGCCACGACACCGCGGTGACGCTGCCGCACGTCGCGGGGCACGAGCTGGCCGGCCGCCTCGTCGCGCTCGGCGAAGGCGTGCGCGGGTGGGAGCTCGGCGCGCGCGTCACCGTGCCGTTCGTCTGCGCCTGCGGCACGTGCCCCCAGTGCGCCCGCGGCGACCAGCAGATCTGCGACCGCGAGTTCCAGCCCGGCGCCACCCACTGGGGCTCGTTCGCCGAACGCGTGGCCATCGAGCACGCCGAGACGAACCTCGTCGCGCTGCCGGACTCGCTCGGCGCCGCCGAAGCCGCCGCGCTGGGCTGCCGCTTCGGGACGGCGTTCCGCGCGGTGCTGCGGCAGGGGCGCGTCACCGCGGGACAGTGGGTTTCGGTCTACGGCTGCGGCGGCGTCGGGATCTCCGCGGTGCTGCTGGCCGTCGCGGCGGGCGCGAAGGTCGTCGCCGTCGACGTCTCGCCGGCCGCGCTCCAGCTGGCCGCGAGGTCCGGCGCCGCTCTCACCGTCGATTCGTCGGAGTTCGACGGCCCGGAGGCGGTCGCCGCGCACGTGCGCGAGCTGACCGGCGGCGGCACGCACGTCTCGCTCGACTGCCTCGGCGCGCCGTCGACCTGCGCGGCGTCGGTGGGGAGCCTCCGCAAACGCGGCCGGCACGTCCAGGCCGGGCTGATGCCGCCCGCGCAGGGGATCGCGCCGATCCCGATGCACCGGGTCATCGGCGGCGAGCTGGAGCTCGTCGGGATCCACGGGCTGCAGGCCCACGAGTACCCGGAGCTGCTGCGTGTCGTCGAGACGGCGGGGATCGACCTCGCCGCGCTGATCGGACGCCGGATCGGTCTCGACGACGTCCCGGCCGCGCTGGCCGCGATGAACGACCCCGTGCCGGCGCAAGCGGGCGTCACCGTCGTGACGTTTCGTGACTGATCCACGTCGGCGAGGTCAAGTGACCCGTTCGTAGCTGATCCACGCTGGCTTTGTGACATTCCGGTGTGGGAACGTCTAGTCATGGTGGCCCAAAGCGAGGGGATTCGGCCGCAGGAGCGCCCCGTTGGTCCGATCGGGCGTCTCCTGCGGCTGTACACCAGCGCGGGCGTGACGTTCCGCGGTCACCGTGTCGTGCCTTCGACGATCACCGAACGTGTCCGGCGGGAGTCTCCGGCACAATCGAGGTGATGGACGCCCTCCTCCCGCGCCCGCGCGCCGAACTCGCGCCCGGCGCCGTCCACGTGCCCGACTGGCTCGGCTTCGACGAACAGCGCGAGCTCGTCGCGGCCTGCCGCGGCTTCGCCGGCTACCGCCACACCCGGCTGCCGAACGGCGGCGTCATGTCGGTCAAGTCCGTCTGCCTCGGCTGGCACTGGTACCCGTACGGCTATGCGCGCACGACCGGCGAGGGGACGCCGGTGCTGCCGTTCCCGGACTGGCTCGCCGACCTCGGCCGCCGCGCGCTGGCGGACGCCCACGGCGAACCGGCCGAGGACTACGCGCCGGACGTCGCGCTGGTCAACTTCTACGACGCGACGGCGAAGATGGGGCTGCACCAGGACAAGGACGAGCGCAGTCTGGCGCCGGTGGTGTCCTTCAGCCTCGGCGACGCGTGCGTGTTCCGCTTCGGCAACACCGAGACCCGCGGCCGGCCGTACACGGACGTCGAGCTCCGCTCGGGCGACGTGTTCGTGTTCGGCGGCCCGTCCCGGCTCGCCTACCACGGCGTGCCGAAGACGTTGCCGGGCACGGCCGACCCGGCGCTCGGCCTGACCGGACGGCTGAACATCACGCTGCGGGTGTCCGGTCTTTAGTCCGCTGTGGACTCCTCTTCCGGTGAACACTCACGACGCGGGACGGAAGCTCAGTGTCTGGCCGGGACGCAGCTGGGCCGCCAGGTCGAGGTCCTCCTCCTCGACGACGGCGATCACCGGGTAGCCGCCCGTCGTCGGGGAGTCCGCGTGGAACAGGATCGGCCGGCCCGACGGCGGCACCTGCAGCGACCCCGGCACGCACGCCTCCGACGGCAGTTCGTCGTGGCGGGTGCGCGAAAGCGGCGGACCGACGAGACGGATGCCGACCCGGTCCGAGTCCGGCGAAACCGTGTACACAGTGGACAACAGCCGATCCGGCGAGGCGAACCAGTCGCGACGCGGTCCCGGCGTGACGCGCAGGACCGGCGCCGCGGGCAAAGCCGCGCGCGGCGCCAGGTCGGCCACCGGGAAAGCGCCGGGGGTGCCCACCGGCAGCAGCATCCCGGCCGCGAGCGGTGGCGGGCCCAGCTTCCCGAGCGTGTCGGTGGACCACGAACCGAGCACCGGCGGCACGTCGATCCCGCCGCGCACCGCGACGTAGCAGCGCAAGCCGGCGGATGCCGTGCCCAGCGCGAGTTCGTCGCCCGGCCACAGCGTCATCGGCGCGTTCATGCCGCCCGGCGACACCGGGCACAGCGCACCGGTCACCGCCACCGTCGTGACGGCCGAAGCGCGCAGCACCAGGCCGCCCAGCGTCACCTCCAACGCCGCGGCGCCGGCCGGATTCCCGACGAGCCGGTTGGCCAGCCGGAACGACGCGCGGTCGGCGGCGCCGGACCGGCCGACGCCGAGCGCCGCGTGCCCGGGCCGGCCGAGGTCCTGCACCGTGCACCCGAACCCCGGCCGCACGACTTCGAGCTTCACGGAACCTCCCGGAACCGCACTCGTGTGCCCGGCGGCAGCAGGTTCGGCGGATCACGTTCGACGTCCCACACCGGCACGTCCGTCCGGCCGAGCAGCCGCCAGCCGCCGGGCGACGCGCTCGGGTAGACCGCGCTGTACTCGCCGGCGATCGCCACCGACCCCGCCGGGATGCGCGTCCGGGGCGAAGACCGGCGCGAGACGTGCAGCGCGGAGTCCAAACCGGACAGATAAGCGAACCCGGGCGCGAACCCGCAGAACGCCGAGACGTACGAACCTGCGCTGTGCCGAGCCACGACCGCCTCGACCGGCAACCCGGCGTCGGAAGCGACCTCGGCCAGGTCCTCGCCGTCGTACACCACCGGGATCACCACCTCGGCCGACGCGGACACCGTACTGTCCACAGGGGACACTGCACGCAGCGCCGAACCCAGGCGGTCCGCGTCCGTCACCGCCGGGTCGAAGCGGACCAGCAGCGTCCGCGCCGCCGGGACCAGCTCCTCGACGCCGGCCAGTCCCAACGACGTCACGGCGGCCTGGAAACCCAGCACGTCATCGATCTCCACCAGCACCGCGCGCCGCCCGCACGGCAGCAGCCGGACGGTCATCCGGTGAACGCCCCCAGCTGCACGCCCGCCTCGGCCAGGGCCGCCTCGATCCGCTTGGCCAGCTCCACCGCGCCCGGCGTGTCCCCGTGCACGCACAGGGAATCCGGCCGCAGTTCGAGCTTGGTGCCGTCCGCCGTGACGACGCCGCCGGTGGCCATGCCGACCGCGCGCTTGGCCACCAGGTCGGCGTCGTGCAGCACCGCGCCCGCTTTCTTGCGCGACACGAGCTTGCCGTCGGGCGTGTAGGCCCGGTCGGCGAACGCCTCGGCGTACGCCACCACGCCCACTTTTTCCGCCTGCCGCTGCATTTCCGAGTCCGGCAGGCAGAGCAGCGCGAGCGCGGGGTCGTACCGGCGCAGGCCGTCGACGATCGCCGCGGCCTGCTCGACGTCCACCGCCGCGGTGTTGTACAACGCGCCGTGCGGCTTCACGTACGTCACGCGGCTGCCCGCCGCGCGGGCGAACGCGTCCAGCGCGCCGATCTGGTAGAGCACCTCGTCCGCCAGGTCGTCCGGCGCGATGTCGAGCGCGCGCCGGCCGAACCCGGCCAGGTCGTGGTAGCCGACGTGCGCGCCGATCGCGACGCCGCGCTCGGCCGCCATGCCGCACACCCGCCGCATCACCGACGGGTCGCCGGCGTGGAAGCCACACGCGACGTTCGCGCTGGTCACGATGTCGAGCATGGCTTCGTCGTCGCCCATCTTCCAGGCGCCGAAGCCCTCGCCGAGATCGCTGTTCAGATCCATTTCAGTCCACCCGGTATTCGCTGTCGTGGCGGTCGGTGATGAACATGTACCCCGGCGCGTGGGTGATCGCAAAGGGGGGCCGCGACGCCATCAGCGCCGCCTGCGGCGTGACCCCGCAGGCCCAGAACACCGGGACGTCACCCGGCTCCGCGTCCACGGGATCCCCGAAGTCCGGCCGGGAAAGGTCCTCGATCCCCAACGCACGCGGGTCGCCGACGTGCACGGGAGCGCCGTGCACGGCCGGCATCGCGCGGGTGATCCGGATGGCGTCGTCGACGCGGTCCTCCGGGATCTGCCGCATCGACACGACCATCGGCCCGAACAGCCGCCCGGCGGGTTCGCACGGCCGGTTCGTCACGTACATCGCGACGTTGCGGCCTTGGTCGACGTGCCGCAGCGGGACGCCCTCGGCGGCCAGCGCCGTCTCGAACGTGAAGCTGCAGCCGATGGAGAAGGCGACCATGTCGCTGCGCCACAGGCCGGTCGCGTCGGACACCTCGCCGGCCAGCACGCCGTTCTGCCAGATCCGGTAGCGCGGCAGGTCGGTGCGCAGGTCCGCGCCGTCGGCGAGCCGGGTTTCCGGGTCGCCGGGGTCGGTGACGTCGAGCAGCGGGCACGGCTGCGGGTTGCGGGTGCAGAACAGCAGGACGTCGTAGGCCCAGTCCTCGGGCACGGCGATCAGGTTGGTCTGGGTGAAGCCGTTGGACCAGCCCGTGGTGGGGCGGGCCGTGCCGCGGCGGAACGCCTCGCGCGCTTGCGCGGGGGTGAACGTCGCGGGTTCGTCAAAGGTCGTCATGAGTTCCCCCTCAGTCGACGAGTTCGATGCCCCGGGTTTCCGGAAGTCCCAGCAGCGCCAGTACGGCGATGCCGTAGCCGAGCGCGCCGAACACGATCGCGCCGCCCGCGCCCAGGAAGCCCACGACGGTCGGGAAGATCGCGCCGACCGCGCGGCCGAAGTTGTAGGTGAAGCCTTGCCCGGTCCCGCGCAGCGACGTCGGGTACAGCTCGGCGAGGTACGCCCCGAAACCGCTGAAGATCGCGGACATCGAGAAGCCGAGCGGAAAACCGAGCACCAGCACGAGCCCGTTGGCGCCCTTGGGGATCTGCGTGTACGCGACGATCAGCGCGGCCGACAGCAGCGCGAACGTCAGGAACGTTTTCTTGCGGCCCATCAGGTCCGTGAGGTAGCCGCCGCAGACGTACCCGACGAAGGCGCCGGTGATGAGGAACGCGAGGTAGCCGCCGGTGCCGATCACGGTCAGTTCGCGCGTCTTCTTCAGGTAGGACGGCAGCCACGTCGAGATCGTGTAGTACCCGCCCTGGACGCCGGTGGCGAGCAGCGCGGCGAAGAGTGTCGTGCGCAGCAGGCCGGGCTTGAAGATCTTGCGGAGCGTGCCCTTCGTGCGTTCGGCCTTCAGGCGTTCCTCGGCGCGCGGGGCGTCCTTGACGCTCTTGCGGACCCAGAGCACGAACAGCGCCGGGATGACGCCGGTCCAGAACATGATGCGCCAGGCCAGGTCGGGGCTCGCCAGGCTGAACACGACGGTGTAGACGATCACCGAGAGGCCCCAGCCGACCGCCCAGGCGCTCTGGACGAACGCCACGGTCCGGCCGCGGTAGCGGGCCTGCGAGTACTCCGCGACCAGCGCCGCGCCGGCGGCCCACTCACCACCGAAGCCCAGGCCCTGCAGGGCGCGGAAGATCAGCAGCGTCTCGAAGTTCGGCGCGAACCCGCAGAGCACGGTGAAGATCGTGTACATCGCGATGGTGATCTGGAGCGTGCGGACGCGGCCGATCCGGTCGGCCAGCATGCCGGCCCCGACCCCGCCGATGGCCGAAACGACCAGCGTCGTCGTGCCGAGCAAGCCGGCTTCGCCGCTCGATATGCCGAAGTACGCGGTGATCGCGGCCAGGCCGAGCGGCAGGGTCTGGTAGTCGAACGAGTCCAGGCCGTAGCCGCCGAACGCACCGGCGAAGGCGCGTTGGCCGCGTTTGCCGAGCGTGCGGAACCAGTCGAACGGCCGAGCCTCGGTAGCAGTTGTCGCAGTCATGGGGCACCTCCTGGCCAGTGTCTCATCGTGGCGTGCCTCACACAGTAGGGATTGTTGAACAATTCCACAAGGCGGCAATTGGATCGTCCTCAGTGTGACGGGTACCATCCGTGACGTGGGCATCGAAGACAGCGACCTGCCGGGCCTTCCGGGCTTGGAGGCCGACCGCGGCCTGGTCAGCCGCAAGAGCACGGCCGAGCGAGTGGCCGGCGTCCTGCGCAAGCGCATCGCGGAGGGCTTCTTCCTCCCCGGCGGCCGGCTGTCGGAACAGGACATCGGCAACGCGCTCGGCGTCTCGCGCAACACGCTGCGGGAGGCTTTCCGGCTGCTCACGCACGAGCGGCTGCTGGCCCACGAGCTCAACCGCGGGGTGTTCGTCCGGATCCCGAGCGTCGAGGACGTCGTCGACATCTACCGCGTCCGCAAGATCATCGAGTGCGCCGCGGTCCGGGGGGTGACGGCGAAGCCCGCTTCCTTCCCGCGGATCAAGGAGAAGGTCGAGATCGGCGACGAGGCCGCGCGCACCGGCAACTGGAAGGACCTCGGCACCGCGAACGTGTGGTTCCACCAGGAGCTGGCCGCGCTGTCCGGTAGCGAGCGCGTCAACGAGCTGGTCGGGCGGTTGACCGCCGAGCTGCGGCTGGTGTTCCACATCATGGCCGAGCCGCGGCGCTTCCACGAGCGTTATCTGCCGCGCAACCACGAGATCCTGGACCGCGTCGAGGCCGGTGATGGGCCGGGTGCGGAACAGCTGCTGATGAAGTACCTCGAGGACGCCGAGGAACAGCTGGTCGAGGCGTATGCGGATCGCGCCGAGGCGGCTCGGGCGGCCGTCGCGGCTGACTAGCTACCCCCGGCGGCGCACCATCTCGGTGATCCAGACCGGCGCGAACGGCGACGTGCAGTTCGCCGGCGTCGGGTAGTCCTTGAGCACCCCGAGGCGTTCGCCGATTTCGATGGCTCGCGCGCGGTGTTCGACGTGTTCGATCCCGATCTGGGCCAGGCAGTGGTTCATCGCCCACTGCAGGCGGTCCGGGGCGTCCTTCATTTCCTTCTCGATGACGTCGAGCAGGCCGTCGAGGTCTTCGGGCTGCTTCGCCACGCGGTCGGTCGTCAACGCCCAGCCGGCGCTCGCAACGACCGGATCCGGGTCGGCGAACCACTTTCGGCGGAGTTCTTCGGCGTGCGGGCTCTTCTTGACCACGTAGCCGACGAGCCAGTCGTGCACCTTGGGCGTGCGCGTGGTCCGCAGCATGGCGTCCAGCTCGTCGCGCTCGAACGACTTCGGACGGCAGATCAGCGTCGCCAGGAGCTTCGCCGCCGTGTCGTCGGTGGCCCACAGCTCGCGCGCGAGGTCTTGCTGCGTCTTCAGCCGCTTCGCGATCGCGCGCAGTTTGCCGAGGTTCACGCCGTGGTCGTCGCCGTGCTTTTCGTTCACGGCGCGGGCCTTCGGGTCCTCGAGCGCGGCCAGCTCGGCCAGTACGTCGTCCACCGTCGGTTCGGACACGGCGGCCAGTCTAGGGTGCCCGATCGGGCACCCCTGGCGTCCGGATGCCCCAAAACCGATCTCGGCTGGATAACCTCTGAGCGGTTTCGCCGCCGGAGACCCCCAGCGGCAGGCGGAACCACCTCGCTGCCGGGCCGGGGCCTCCCCAGTGCCGCGGTCCGGCAGCCCAAACCCGCAAAGCCGTGAAGGCCACCTTCAGGAACTTGAAGTTCCTGAAGGTGGCCTTCACGGACTTTCGAAGGGGCCGGGGTCAGCCGGCGTAGCGGGCGAAGATCCTCGTGAAGTCCCACGCCTGCTGCGAGACGCCCGAACACGTGTCGTCGTTCGGGTACGCGCCCGGGCAGGGCCGGTCGCGGTTGGCCGACCAGAACGTCAACCGGGCCAGGTGGTGCTGGTTCGCGTAGGCCAGGATGGTGGTGAAGTCGTTCAGCGTGACCGTCTCGCTGTTGTCCGTGATGCCGTTCATCGACGAGATGCCCATGTGCCGGTAGGCCGTGTCGTCGTCGTAGCCGTAAGCCGACTTGACGACGTTCTTGAGGCCCTCGGCCGCGCGCTGCGTGAGCGTGCCCATGTTCTGGCCGGCGCCGCCGAAGTCGAACGGCATGATCACCCAGCCGTCGACCGTGAGCCCGGACTGCGCCGCGCGGTTCACCAGGCTGTTGTCCGGTCCCGACTGCCCGGTGCCGAACGTGACGTACAGCTTGATGCCCGCGTTGTTCGCCCGGACCGTCTTCAGCGCGTCGACCGTGCGCTGCTGCACGGTCGGGTTGCTGTAGGCGTCGGCCTCGATGTCGATGTCGATCGCCTTGAGGCTGTAGGCGTTGATCACTTTCTGGTACGCCGCCGCCAGCTCACCCGCGCTGCCGCACGACGACTCCAGCTTGTTGCCGGAGTAGCCGCCGAACGACGGGATGACGTCGCCGCCGCCCGCGCGCACCGCGTTGATCGTGTTCTGGTCGACGCCGCCGGTCAGCGCGCGGCCGCCGTCCCACTGCGGGTTGCAGTAGCCGTTGGACAGGACGAACGCCAGCGTGAACCACTTGACTCCGGTGGCGTTCTGGATCGTCTGCGGGCTCGGCGGGTTGCCCCAGCCGTTGTAGAGGTACGGCGCCACGGCCATCACGCCCGGCCCGGTCGGCGGCGGGGTGGTGCCGCCGGACGGGAGCGTCCACTGCTGGTTGGCGCTGGTGGCGCACGTCCAGATCTGCAGCCGGGTGCCGTTGGCACTCGCATTGCCGGTGGCGTCGAGGCACTTGCCCGAGCCGGTGTTGACCAGGTTCTTCGCCGCGTTGGCCGTCCACTTCTGGGCGGCGGAGCCGTTGCAGTCCCAGAGCTGGATCGTGGTGCCGTTGGCCGTGCCGGCGCTGGTGACGTCGAGGCACTTGCCCAGCGCCTGCAGGGATCCGTCGCTGCCGACCGTCCACTGTTGAGCGCCACTGCCGTTGCAGTCGTACAGCTGGATCGCGGTTCCGTTGGCACTGCTGGCCGCGTTGACGTCGACGCACTTGCCGCCGAGGCCGGTGATCGGCCCGGTCGCCGCCTGCGCGACACCCGGGGCGAGCACCAGCGCCGACGCCGCGATCAGGGCGCCCAGTGCTGCTCGTTTCCTCATGCGGGCACGTTCCACTTCTGGTTGGCGGCGCCGGTGCACGTCCAGATCTGCAGCCGGGTGCCGTTGGCGGACGAGTTGCCGGTCGCGTCGAGGCACTTGCTCGAAGCCGACCCGACGATGTCGCGTGCCGCGGTCGCCGCCCATCTCTGGTTCGCCGTGCTGCCGCAGTCCCAGAGTTGCAGCTGCGCACCGTCCGCCGTGGACTGTCCGGTGACGTCGAGGCACTTGCCCAGCGCGCGGATCGTGCCGTCGGTGCCGACCGTCCACTGCTGCGCGGTCGAGCCGTTGCAGTCATAGAGTTGCACGGCGGCACCGTTGGTGCTGCTGCCGTTCGCGACGTCCAGGCACTTGCCGCCGAGGCCGGTGATCGGGCCGGTCTTGCCGGTGCCGCCGCCGCTGCCCTGGTTGCCGGCCCAGGTGAACGTCGCCGACGTGTGGCCGGGCAGGGTGTAGGTGAACGAGGAGTTGCCCCAGTTCACGCGCACGCTCTGGTTGCCGGTGCTGGTGTTGTACGCGATCAGCGCCTTCGACCCGTCCGGGTTCTTCCACGCGACGTTGCGCACGGTCGAGTTGTCGTTCGAGTCGATCCGGTACGCGCCCGGCTTCACGAACTTCGTCAGGTGACCCATCGTGTAGTACTCGACGGTGTAATCGACCTGGCCGTTGCGCCCGTCTCCATTGTGGACCGTCACCAGCCCGGTGCACGTGTCACACCCGCCGTTGTGCGGGTTGTGCGCCTGGTCCATCGCCAGGCTCCACTTGGTGACCGTGCGGCTCCAGTTGCGCGTGTAGTCGACGATGTTCGTCATGTCCTCGGCCTGCTGGTTCGACACCCAGGTGCCGCCCGAGTGCTCGGTCGAGTACGCGTTGACGCTCGGGTACTGGTTGTGCACGGTCGTCTGCTGCGAGACGTTGCCGCCGTAACCGTGCCACGCCATGCCACCGAAGTTCGGGTGGCTTCGGATCGCGGCATCGTCCATCGTGGGCGCCGCGAAGGACTGGTACTGGTCCCAGTTCCAGTCGAGTGCGAGGACCTTTGTGGACAGTCCGGCGTTCTGCAGGGCGGGTAGCAGGTTGTTCTTGGCGAAGTACGCGAGGCCGGCGCCGTTCCAGTTGGTCGACGGGTAGCTCGCGCAGCACGTCGGCTCGTTCTGGATCGACAGGTAGTTGATCGGCACGCCGGCGGCCTGGTAGGCCTGGACGTACTTGACGAAGTACTGCGCGTAGGCCGGGTAGAACTGCGACTCGACCCAGCCGAGCAGGTAGCTGTCGTTGTCCTTCATCCACGGCGGCGCGCTCCACGGCGACGCCATGACCTTGATCTGCGGGTTGAGCTGCAGCGCCTGCTTGGTGAGCGGCAGGACGTCGGTCTGGTCGTGCGCGATGGAGAACTTCGTCAGGTTCGGGTCGGTCTGCCCGGCCGGCACGTCGTCGAACGTGTAGCTGTAGCGCGCGATGTCCGACGCGCCGATCGGGTTGCGCAGGAAGCTGATGCCGATGCCCGCGTTCGGGTCGAACAGCTTCTGCATGACCTGGTTGCGGGTGGTGGCGCTGAGCAGGTTGCTCGAGTTGAGCAGCCACGCGGCGGAGTCGGTGAACGACGCGCCGGCGCCTTCGAACTGCTGGTAGGTCGTGTTTTCGTTGACGTTGATGGTCTGGCCGCCGGTGCCGGTGCCCGCGGTGAAGCTGATCGGCGTCTGCTGCTGCAGGCCGCGGGTGACGTTGACGCCCTTGGCGTCGTCGGTCGTGGTGAGCCAGACGTTCACGGTCTCGCCCGCGGCCTGCGCGGGCACGGCGAAGGTGGCCGCGGCGAGCGCGGTCACGCCGAGCATGCTGAGCAGAGAGCGTTTTCTCATGGCAGCGTCCACTTCTGGTTCGCACCGGACCCGCAGGTCCAGATCTGGAGCCGGGTGCCGTTCGCGCTCGAGTTGCCGGTGGCGTCGAGGCACTTGGCGGAACCCGCGTTCACGAGGTTCTGCGATCCGTTGGCGGACCACTTCTGCGCGTTGGAACCGTTGCAGTCCCACAGCTGGACGGCGGTGCCGTTGGTCGTGCCCGCGCTGGTGACGTCGAGGCACTTGCCGAGCGCGCGGATCGTGCCGTCGGTACCGACCGTCCACTGTTGAGCGTTCGAACCGTTGCAGTCGTACAGCTGGACGGCGGCGCCGTTGGTGTTGCTGGCCGCATTGACGTCGACGCACTTGCCGCCGATGCCGGTGATCTGCCCGCCGCCACCGGTGGGCGGCGTGGTGGTGCCGCCGGCGAACTGCGTCGCGACCTGCTCGCCGAGGCTGGTGGCGTTGGCGTGGTTCTCGATCGGATTGACGTGCGTGTTCGGGAACACGATGTACGTCACCGGGCCCTCGGTGCCGCCGTTGGACGGGTCGGGGTTGATGCCGAGGTTGACGGCGGTGGCGTAGGACGCCTCTCCGATGATGCTCGTCGGGCCGGTGTCGCCGACCACGGCGTAGGTGACTTGGTTGTTGTAGATAACCGCCACGACTGAGCCACCGTCGATGCCGTAGTTGCGGTAGTCCCAGGTGGACGTCGGCTGCGGCAACACGATGTACGGCAGTTGTGCCGCGTTGAGCGGCTGGTCGGTCGAGGTGTGGAAGGCAGTGTCCGGGTAGAAGCAGCAGTCGGTCTGCTCGTTGCACTGCGACGTGCGGACGCCGTCGCAGTCGATGTCCATGTCGGCCTTGAAGAAGACCGCGCCGTTGGCCTGGCAGACGGGCACGGTCGCCGCGCCGCCTTCGTCGAAGGAGTACTTGCCGTTCGAGATCTGCTGGCAGGACGTCGTCTTCGCGAGCAGCTGGCTCGCGGACGGTCCTGCCTCGACGGCGGCTTGGGCGGAGCCGGTAGTCAGGAAAGAAAGCGCTAACAGGGCACACCCCATTAGCGCGACGATGAATCGCCGCACTTGAATTCTCCTTGTGGGGGAAGGGAATTATGGAGAAGTAGGCGAGCCGGGCGGGGCTCGCCTACTTCAGTGGGTCGATCAGGGAGTGGTCCACTTCTGGTTGGCGCCGCCGCCGCAGGTCCAGATCTGCAGGCGGGTGCCGTTCGCCGAGCTGTTGCCGGTGGCGTCGAGGCACTTGTTCGCGTTGGGGTTCACGATGTCCTTGGCCCCGGATATCGCCCATTTCTGGGCGGCGGTCCCGTTGCAGTCGTAGAGCTGCACCGCTGTCCCGTCCGCGGTGCCGGCCGCGTTGACGTCCATGCACTTGCCGAGGGCGCGGATCGTGCCGTCGGTGCCGATGGTCCAGTTCTGCGCCGCGTTGCCGTTGCAGTCGGTGATCTGGATCGGCGTGAGGTTGGCGGTGCTGGCGCCCGCGACGTCGACGCACTTGCCGCCGATGCCGGTGATCCGCCCGGTGCGCCCGCTCGGCGGGGTGCCGCCGCCGGTGTCGTTGGTGACGTGGACGTAGTCGACGACCAGCTGCTGCGGGAACTGCGTGCTGCTGTTGGGATCGCCGGGCCAGTACCCGCCGACGGCAAGGTTCATGATGACGAAGAAGCCGTGGTCGTAGACCCAGCGGTTACCGTTCAGGTCGGACGGCGTGCGCGTCTGGTAGAGGTTGCCGTCGACGTACCACTTGATCTGGTTCGGCGCCCAGTCGATGGCGTAGGTGTGGAAGTCGTCGGAGAAGTTCGGGCCGTTGTAGGCCGCACCGATGCCGCCGGCGCCGGAGTAACCGGGGCCGTGGATGGTGCCGTGCACGGTGTTCGGCTCGAACCCGACGTTCTCCATGATGTCGATCTCGCCGTCGGTCGGCCAGTTGCCGCCGCCGAGCATCCAGAACGCGGGCCACATGCCCTGCCCGCGCGGGAGCTTCATGCGCGTCTCGAAGTGGCCGTAGGCCTGGCTGAACTTGCCGGCGGTGTTCATCCGCGCGGAGGTGTACTCGCAGCGGCCGTACCAGCAGTTGTAGTTGCCGGGGTTTTCCTTCTTGGCGGTGATGACGAGGTGGCCTTGGCCGTCGAGCTGGGCGTTGTTGGTGCCCGAGGTGTAGTACTGCCGCTCGTGGTTGTTGACGTTGTCGCCGGTTTCGAGTTGCCACTTCGACCCGTCGACGGCGGCGCCCGCGGGGCCGTTGAAGTCGTCGGTGAAGGTGGCCGCGGCTTCGGCGGCGGGTGCGCTCAGGGCTTGCTGCCCGACGAACAGCAGGGAAGCGGCGGCGAAGAGTGCCGCTGCTCTTCGGAATTTGCGGAACGAGGTGGACATCGTTGTCGCCTCTCTCACCAGGGGGGACCGGCGTTCCGCGCGCAGCACGAAACGCGGGAGGGGAGGTGGCCTCGCATGCCGGGGCGGCGGCAGGCGCGACCGGTTACGCCGGCGCTCGCGGTCCGGGGCGGGGGTGGTTCGCGGGCGGCGACGGGTCTTTGTGGTGCCTTTGTTGTGCCTGGCAACAAAGTATGCATGGTCCAGACAAGCCGGGCAACCGTCGGCCGGTCATTTTTTTTCAACCCGAATTAAGGGTGGGTCAGTGACGGCGCCGGTTACCAGGAGTGCTGGTCGGGACAGTTCCCGCTCAGCGGGGCGCTCGTTGTCCACAGGCTTGGAGGATTGTGGACAGGTCGGCTGCCGGTCCTGCTTGCGCCGGGATTTGTCGGGGGGCGGCGATACGCTGGAGCGGGGAGGGACCCCCTGGGAGGGCGGGCCCTGCTCGGGGGCTCTGCGGGGTAACAGGCTCGCGTCGGGGCCCGGGTCGCGGCTCGGTAGGTCACCGGCGGAGCCTGGCGATGGCGTGCCGAAGCCGAATTTGGTGCGTTCAACGCACCAAAGTCGGCATTGGCTCCCGATCGGCTCGCACCGATGCCCGGTCCCGGCAAAGTCCCGACCGGCCCGACTCCCAGGCCCGCGGACGAGCCCGGTTCGGTGGCCGGCCTCAGAGGTCCAGCGTCGCGAATGACTCATTGGGGACCTCCGACGCCCCCAATGACTCATTCGCGACAGTGAGCCGGTCCCGAGCGCCGGACCCGGCCACGTTGTGAACGACCCTTTCCTGCCATCCGGCGTCATGAACGAGTCGTTCATGACACGACCAAGCCGGATGTCGAGCCCGGGAACCGAAGCGACCCGCGCTCAGGCCGCGTCGGAGTCCGGAGCCCCCGGCTTCACGATCCTCGACGTCGCCCCCTGGTCGAGCAGGTCCGCCACCGGCAACGTCGCCGCCCCCGTGGCCACCGCGTCCAGACCCAGCGATCCCAGCCGGATCGACGTCTGGCTGAACGGATGCCGCAGCGCGTGCTCGCCCGCCGCCTCGCGGATCCTGGGCAGCAGCAGCTCGCCCAGCGCCAACCCCGCCCACCCGCCGATCACGATGCGCTCCGGGTTGAACAGGTTGATCAAGTTCGCGATCCCCGCGCCGAGGTACCCGGCCGTCTCGTCGAGGACGCGGGCCGCTGCCTTGGAGCGAGGGGCCGCCTCCAGCAGCGCCGCGAACTGGGCCTGCTCGTCCTCGCCCGGGACGTCCTTTCCCCGCACCCGCCGGTACCGCGCCAGCACCCCGCCCGCGCCGATGTACGCCTCCAGGCACCCGCGCGCGCCGCAGCGGCAGTCGTGCCCGCCGTACGCGATCGTCGTGTGGCCCCACTCGCCCGCGCTGCTCGTCGACCCGCGGTACGTCGTCCCGTCCGTCACCACCGCCGCGCCGACGCCCGAGCCGATCAGCGCGATCACCGCGTGGCGCGCCCCGCGGCCGGCGCCGAACCACATCTCCGCCTGGCCCTGCGTCTTCGCGCCGTTGTCCACGAACAACGGCAACCCCACGCCGGCGTCCCGCAGCAGCGAAACCAGGGGCACCGCCTCCCAGCCGACGGTCGGCGCGTGCACGAGTACCCGCGAACCCTGCTCGACCATGCCCGGCACGCCGATGCCGACGCCCAGCACCGCCGAGTCGTCGATGCCCGCGCTCGCGAACACCTCGCGCAGCCCGGACGTCACCTGCTCGACCGCCGTCGCGGGGTCGGGCGCCTTCGGCAGGGGGTGCTCGACCGTCGCGAGGCGGTTCATCGCCAGGTCGAACAGCTCGACCTTGACGCCCGTTTCCCCGATGTCGACGCCCGCGACGTGCCCGTATGCCGGGTCGACGCGCAGCAGCACGCGCGGCCGGCCGCCGTCCGACTCGACCTGGCCCGCTTCGGTGATGAGCCGTTCTTCGCCCAGTTCGGCGGTCACGTTGCTGACCGTGGCCGCGCTCAATCCGGTGAGCTGGCTGAGTTCGTGCCGCGACAGCGGGCCGTCGAAGTACAGTTTCGACAGCAGCAGAGAACGGTTGTGCCTCCGCAGGTCACGGACGGTGGTGCGCTTGCTCGCCATGGGCAACCCATCTGAACTCTTACCGGCTGCGACCAGAATGCCTGATCACCGTAAGTTGTGGCTATGTATTAAGTGGTGAACTAAGTCCCGAACTGATGGTCGCACGGTCGGTGTCTGGCACAATCTCCCAGGTGACCCAGGTGGTACGCCAGACAACCCGTGACCTCCGGCGGCACAACCGCGCGGCGCTCCTTTCCTCCCTGTACCTCCGCGGTCCCGTCAGCAGGTTGGAACTAGTAGCTGAATCGGGACTTTCGGCCGCCACCGTTACCAACGTCGTCTCCGAGCTCATCGCCGACGGCGTCGTCGCGGAGGCCGGCTCGGTCGAATCCGACGGCGGACGGCCGCGGACGCTGCTGGCCGTGCGGCCGGACTTCGGGCACGTCGTGGGAGTCGACGTCGGCGAGACGCACGTCGAGGTCGGCCTGTTCGACTGCGCGCTCGGGACGCTCGGCACCGTGCGCCACCCGCTCGTCGGCACCCGCCTCGATCCGGACGAAGTGGCCGGACTGGTGCGAACCGGCATCGCGGAAGTGCTCGAAGGCGGCGAACCGGACGCGGTGTTCGGCGTCGGCATCGGCGTCCCCGGCGCGGTCCGCGACGGCGGGATCGTCCACGCGCCCACCCTCGGCTGGCGCGGCGTGGCCTTCGCCGACCTCATCCACCCGCACATCGAGGCGCTGTTTCCTTCGGGGCCGAGCCCCGAACCCCGGCCGGGGGGCGAGCCACCCTGGACCCCCCGGAAGATGCCGGTCCACCTCGACAACCGCGCCCGCACGCTCGGGCAGGTGGAGACCTGGCGCGGGGCCGGCCGGGGTGCCGAACGCGCCATCGTCGCCCTCCTCGGCGTCGGGGTGGGGGCCGCCGTCGCGACGGCCGGGCGCTCGCACCCGGACATCACGACCAGCGAGTGGGGCCACACGGTCGTCAAGGCGGCCGGGGCGGCGTGCCGCTGCGGCTCGCACGGCTGCCTGGAGGCCTACGTCGGCACCGAGGCGGTCGTCCGCCACTACGCCGATCGGGTAGGCAAGCAACCGGTCATCGGGGATGAAAGCGACATCGAGCTGGCTCGCATCGTCGAAGAAGCCCAGGGTGACGGCCCCGCGGCCGACGTGCTCGCCGAGACCGCCGAGTACCTCGGGATCGGCATCGCGAACCTGATCAACCTGCTCAGCCCGGATCGGGTGGTGCTTTCCGGCTCCGCGGGGGCGATCATGGGACCGGCGATCCTGCCCGCTGTGCGCGACGCGGTGAGCCGGCACGCCCTGGACTACCTGGCCGGGCGCACCGAGGTCGTCCTCGGCCGGCTCGGGCCGGAGGCGGTCGCGCTCGGCGCGGCCACCCTGCCCATCGCGCAGCTGCTCGCCACGGGTGGCCGGAGCGGCTGAAACCCTTGCGTCGCAAGGGGTAGTGCCCGAAACAGGTCCAGACCGCCAGTTCTTTCAGTACTTAAACTTAGGTACAAAACGTTACCGCCGTGTTATTGACGTGACCCGAGTCACCCGGGTTGACTTCTGTGCGTCGTTCGGTCGCCGGCGGTCGGGGCTCGCTACCAGTCGACACCAGGCACGTCGTCGATGACAGTAGGAGGAACCGATGCGAGCCAAGCGCGCAGTAGTCGCAGCGCTAGTGGCAGTAATGGCCGTGGGCGGCCTGACCGCGTGCGGGAGCAGCAGCTCCGACGCAGGTCAGAGCAACCCGAACGCGGTGCTCAACGTGGGCAAGCCCGACGGCCCGCAGTCGGAGAACAACAACCCGTTCCTCGAGACGTCCGCCCTGTCGAACATGGGGTACCGGTGGATGATCTACGAGCCCCTGGTCATGCTCAACCGCGTCAAGCCGCAGGAGCCCGGCAAGCCGTGGCTGGCGACGAAGTGGGACTGGTCGGACAACTACAAGAAGCTGGTCCTGACTGTCCGTGACGGCGTCAAGTTCTCCGACAACCAGCCGATGACCGGCGAAGACGTCGCTTACACGTTCCAGCTGCTGCGTGACAACAAGGCGCTGAACGTCGACGCCGTGCCGTTCAAGGACATCACCGCCGCCGGCAACCAGGTGACGCTGGGCTTCGACAGCTCCCAGTTCGTCAACCAGGTCAAGATCCTGCAGACGCTCGTCGTGCCGAAGCACGCCTGGGCGGCCATCAAGGACCCGGCGCTCGACACCGTGAAGAACCCGATCGGCACCGGGCCGTACACGCTCAAGTCGGCGACGCCGCAGACGATGATCGTCACCCGGCGCGACACCGGCTACTGGCAGGAAGCGCCGAAGGTCAAGGAGATCCGCTACACCTCCTACACCGACAACAACGCGCAGGTCGCGGCGCTGGTCAGCGGGGCGTCGGAGTGGAGCTTCGTCTTCATCCCGAACTACAAGGCCGTCTACACCAACAAGGACCCGCAGCACTACAAGCTGTGGTTCCCCGCGCAGCTGGCCGTCCACGGCCTGTGGTTCAACACCGAGAAGGCCCCCTGGAACGACGCGAAGCTGCGTCAGGCGATCAGCAAGGTGATCAACCGCGACGACGTCTTCAACCAGGGCGAGGCCGGCTACTTCTACCCGAAGAACGACCAGGTCACCGGCATCCCGACGCCGGCGGGCGACCCGTTCATCGCGCCGCAGTACAAGGGCCAGACGGTCAAGGTCGACGTCCCGGGCGCCAAGGCGCTGCTGACCGGCGCCGGCTACAAGTTCAACGGCGACAAGCTGGCGGACCCGAGCGGCAAGCCGGTCACCCTCAAGCTCACGGTCCCGTCGGGCTGGTCGGACTACATCACCGACCTGGAGATCATCAAGGACAACCTGTCCCAGATCGGCATCACCGCCACGGTCGAGAAGATGAACCAGGACGCGTGGATCAAGTCGGTCGACACCGGTGACTTCGAAGGCCTGATGCACTGGACCAACGACGGTGCGACGCCGTACGACATGTACCGCGACGTCATGGACGGCACGCGCTACAAGCCGACCGGCCAGGGTGGCATCAACGGCAACTACGGCCGCTTCAAGAACGACGAGGCGACGAACGCGCTCGCGACCTACGCCAACGCCGAAGACGACACCGCCCGCACCGCCGCCATGGCGACGCTGCAGAAGATCATGATCGACCAGCAGCCGATGATCCCGACCTCGGCGGCCAACTCCGGCGGCGAGTACAGCACGAAGAACTGGGTCGGCTGGCCCGACGACGCCAACCCGTACGGCCCGGCGCAGCCCACCCTGCGCAACGCGCTCGACATCGTTCTGCACCTGAAGCCCGCGGCCTGATCGATGGCGGACTCAGTTGTGACGGAACACGGGGACGGCCGCGGCGACGCGGCCGCCCCCGCCCCCTCCGACCCCATCGCCGTCGGGTCGGAGGGGGCCCTCCCCACCTCGAGCGAGGTGGTGCTCGAGGCGGCCGGGCTCACGAAGCACTTCCCGGTCCGGCGCAAGGGCCGGGCCGCGCTGACCGGGCCGCGCCGCGCCGTCCAGGCCGTCGACGACGTCACCTTGACGCTGCGGCGGGGCCGGGTCACGGCGCTGGTCGGTGAGTCCGGCTCGGGCAAGTCGACGGTCGCCCGCCTGCTCGCGGGGCTCTACCCGCGCACCGGCGGCGACATCCGGCTGCACGGCGAGACCGTGAACGTCCGCCGCGGCAAGGCGTTCCGCGCCTACGCGCGGCAGGTCCAGATGATCTTCCAGGACCCGTTCGCGTCGCTGAACCCGGTGCACACCGTGCGCTACCACCTGACGCGGGCGCTGAAAATCCACGGCCGGGCGGGCGATGACCTCGAGCAGTCGCTGCACGACCTGCTCGCCCGCGTCCAGATGACGCCGACCGAGCGGTACGTCGACAAGTTCCCGCACGAGCTGTCCGGCGGGCAGCGCCAGCGCGTCGCCATCGCGCGGGCGCTGGGGGCCGACCCGGAGGCGCTGCTGGCCGACGAGCCGGTGTCCATGTTGGACGTCTCCATCCGGCTCGGCGTGCTGAACCTGTTGCGGGACCTCAAGGAACGCCTGCACCTGGCGATCCTCTACATCACGCACGACATCGCGTCGGCACGCTACTTCGCCGACGAGACGATGGTGATGTACGCGGGCCGGATGGTCGAAGGCGGCGACAGCGAGACCATCACGCAGAACCCGGCGCACCCGTACACGCGGCTGCTCATCGACTCCGCGCCCGATCCCGACCGGCTGGCCGGCGGGAGCGACGAGCTCGACCCCGGCGAGGTGCCGGCCGAGCGCGGTGCCGGCGAGCCGCCGAGCCTGATCGACCCGCCGCCGGGCTGCCGGTTCCACCCGCGCTGCCCGGTCGCGATGGAGCGGTGCAAGACCGACCTGCCGCCGCGGTTCGAGGTCGACGACGCACCCGGCCACTGGGCCGCGTGCTGGCTGTACGACGGGGCGGCCCGATGAGGTTCCTGCTGCAACGGCTGGTCTTCTACGTCTTCACGGCCTGGGCCGCCGTCACCATCAACTTCTTCATCCCGCGGATGATCCCGGGCGACCCGGTGCAGTCGCTGATCGCGAAGAACCAGGGCATGATCAGCGCGGACGCCATCCAGTCGCTGTACGTCCTCTTCGGACTCGACAAGAACGAAAGCCTGATCTCCCAGTACTTCGACTACTGGGGCCAGCTCTTCCGCGGTGACCTCGGGATCTCGTTCACGTTCTTCCCGTCGCCGGTGTCGGAGCTGATCGGCGACAGTCTGCCGTGGACGATCATCCTGGTCGGCATCACCACGATCATCGGCTTCGCGCTCGGCACCGGGCTCGGCGTGGTCGCCGGCTGGAAGCGCGGCTCGTGGGTCGACGGCCTGCTGCCGGTGACGACGTTCCTCTCGTCGATCCCGTACTTCTGGCTCGGCCTGATCGCGCTGACGCTGCTGGCCGGCCCGGGCAGCTTCTTCCCGTCGTCCGGCGGTTACGACCCCGGCGTGGTGCCCGGCTGGGACGGCGGGTTCATCGGCAGCGCGATCCAGCACAGCCTGCTGCCCGCGCTCACCATCCTGATCAGCTCGATGGGCAGCTGGATCCTGGGCATGCGCAACATGATGGTCACCGTCGCGTCGGAGGACTACGTCACCGTCGCGCACGCCAAGGGCCTGCCCGAGCGCCGGGTGATGGTCGGGTACGCCGCCCGCAACGCGCTGCTGCCGAGCGTGTCCGGCTTCGCGCTGGCGCTCGGGTTCATCGTCGGCGGCACGCTGCTGGTGGAGATCGTCTTCTCCTACCCCGGCGTCGGCTACCAGCTCTTCCAGGCGGTCGGCTCGCAGGATTACCCGCTGATGCAGGGCATCTTCCTCATCATCACGCTGTCGGTGCTGGTGGCGAACCTGTTCGCCGACGTCGCCTACCTCGCGCTCGACCCCCGCACCCGGAAGGAGGGCTGACATGGCCATCCCCGCGGCGGACGTCAAAGCCGCCCAGGCCCTCCCCGTCGATGCGATCGCCGGCCGTGCGAAGCGCCGCCGGTTCCGGTTCCTGACCGGCGGCAAGACTGTCACCGGCCTCGTCGTCATCGTCTTCTTCGTGGTGATCGCGGTCATCGGGGAGTGGATCGCGCCGTACGACCCGTCGGCGCGCAGCAACGACCTGATGGAAGCGCCGTCGGGCCGGCACTGGTTCGGCACCACCCACCTCGGCCAGGACATCTTCAGCCAGGTCGTGGTCGGCACGCGCAGCGTCATGCTCGTCGGGCTGACCGCCGGGATCGTGGCGACGATCCTCGCCGTGATCGTCGGCGTGACGTCCGGCTACCTCGGTGGCACGCCCGGTGAAGGACTGTCCGCGCTGTCCAATGTGTTCCTGGTGATCCCGGCGCTGCCGCTGATCATCATCATCGGCAGCGCGGTGCCCACCGGCGGCGACTACCTGGTGGCGGTGATCATCGGGTTCACGTCGTGGGCGTGGGGTGCGCGGGTCCTCAGAGCACAAACGCTTTCGTTGCGTGGCCGGGAATACGTCGAAGCGGCCCGGGCGACCGGTGAGTCGACGTGGCGGATCATCTTCTTCGAGATCATGCCGAACCTGACCGCGGTGATCGCGTCCAGCTTCGTCGGCACGGTGATCTTCGCCGTGATGTCGGAGATCACGCTCGCGTTCGTCGGTGTCTCGGGACTGTCCAACTGGAACTGGGGCACGATCCTGTTCTGGGCGCAGAGCCAGCAGGCCCTCGCGCAGGGCGCGTGGTGGTGGTTCGTGCCGGCCGGGCTGGCGATCGCGATCCTCGGCACCGCACTGTCCCTGCTCAACTTCGGCATCGACGAGTTCGTCAGCCCGCGGCTGCGCGGCAGCGGCAAGGCGCGCATCAAGGGCGCCGACGGACGGACGCATCGCATGCGCGTGGGCTTCACGCCCGTGCTCGGGCGGGAGGAACAGCCATGATGGACCCGGTCCTGGAGATCAAGGGCCTGGACGTCGACTACGGCGTCGGCGACGAGGCCGTGCGCGCGGTCCGGGACGTGCACCTGACGCTGCACCGCGGCGAAGTCCTCGGCCTGGCCGGGGAAAGCGGCAGCGGGAAGTCCACTTTGGCCTACGGGCTGACCCGGCTGCTCGCGCCACCGGGCGTGATCCGCGGCGGCCAGGTGCTCTACCACCCCGCCGACGGTGAGCCGTACGACGTGCTGCAGCTGACCGACAAGCAGCTGCGCGACTTCCGCTGGGCGGAGACGTCCATCGTGTTCCAGGGCGCGATGAACTCGCTGAACCCGGTGCACAAGGTCGTCACGCAGCTCGTCGACGTCATCAAGGCGCACGAGCCGCGGTCGACGAAGGCCGGCCGTCACGCGCGGGCGAAGGACCTGCTCAAGCTGGTCGGGATTTCGGCCGACCGGCTGGAGGCGTACCCGCACCAGCTCTCCGGCGGCATGCGCCAGCGCGTGATGATCGCGATGGCGCTCGCGCTCGAACCGCGGGTCGTCATCATGGACGAGCCGACCACCGCGCTCGACGTCGTGATGCAGCGCCAGATCCTCGGCCAGCTCGTGGAACTGCGCGAACGGCTGGGCTTCTCGGTCCTGTTCATCACGCACGACCTTTCGCTGCTGGTGGAGTTCTCGGACCGGATCGCGATCATGTACGGCGGCCGGATCGTCGAGCAGGCGCCGGCCTCGGCGCTCTACCGGGACGCGCTGCACCCGTACAGCCACGGCCTGCTGAATTCGTTCCCGGCCTTGCGCGGTCCGCGCCGCGAACTGGCCGGGATCCCCGGGTCGCCGCCCGACACGCGCGGGATGCCGGCCGGCTGCGCGTTCCACCCGCGGTGCCCCAAGGCGTTCGAGCCGTGCGACTCGAAGGTGCCCGAGCTGGGCTTGCCCGGCGGCGACCCGTCTCGCGAAGTGGCCTGCTTCCTGCACCCGGTCGCCACCCCCTGAACGCCGTCCGTCCTATCCGGTCCCATCCTGGAGGAGACCCGCCTTGACCGAGACCACAGCCGCGACCGCCGAACAGCAGGCGCTGATCGACACGCTGCCGCCGGACTTCCGCTGGGGTGTGGCCACCGCCGCGTACCAGATCGAAGGCGCGGTCGCGGAAGACGGGCGCACTCCGTCCATTTGGGACACTTTCTGCCAGGTTCCGTGGGCGATCGACAACAACGACACCGGCGAAGTGGCGTGCGACCACTACCACCGGATGCCGGCGGACATCGGGCTGGTCGACGAGCTCGGCGCGGACACCTACCGGTTTTCCGTGGCGTGGCCCCGGGTCCAGCCGCGCGGGCGCGGCAGCGTCAACGAAGCGGGCATCGGCTTCTACGACCGGCTGGTCGACGAGACGCTCGGCAAGGGCATCGCGCCGTGGCTGACGCTGTACCACTGGGACCTGCCGCAGGAGCTGGAGGACGCGGGCGGCTGGCCGGCGCGCGACACGGCGTACCGGTTCGCGGACTACGCGATGCTGGTGTTCGACCGGCTCAAGGACCGGGTGCGCCACTGGACGACGCTGAACGAGCCGTGGTGCTCGGCGATGCACGGGTACGTCCACGGCGTGATGGCGCCGGGGCGGCGTGACTACGCGGCGGGGCTGCACGCCGTGCACCACCTGCTGCTCGGCCACGGTCTCGCGACCCAGCGGATGCGCGAAGCCGCGCCGGCCGACACGGAGTTCGGCATCACGCTGAACATGTGCACGGCCGACCCGGCGACGGACTCCCCGGAGGACGTCCGCGCGGCGCGGCAGGCCGACGGCCTCGGCGTCCGGATCTACCTGGACCCGCTGGTGCACGGGCGGTACCCGACGGACGTGGTGGACGACCTGGCTTCCCGCGAGGTGAAGCTGCCGATCCAGGACGGCGACCTCGACGTGATCTCGACGCCGCTGGACTTCCTGGGCGTCAACTACTACTTCGGCCAGCAGTTCTCGGGCGTGGACGAGACCGGCCGCGCGGTCGACGACGACGGCGTCCCGGCCTCCCGGACGGTCCCGTTCGGCGAACCGACGACGGCGATGGGCTGGGAGATCCTGCCGGACAAGTTCACCGAGCTGCTGACCCGGCTGGGCCGCGACTACCCGGGCCTGCCGATGTACATCACGGAGAACGGCTCGGCGTTCGACGACGACCCGGACTCGTCGGGCTTCGTCCGCGACGAGCAGCGCACGGCCTACCTGGCCTCGCACATCGCGGCCGTGGCGGCGGCGCGCAACGCGGGCGCCGACGTCCGGGGGTACTTCGCCTGGTCCCTTTTGGACAACTTCGAGTGGGCCTACGGGTACGCGAAGCGGTTCGGCCTGATCCGCGTGGACTACGAGACGCAAGCGCGCACGATCAAGCAGAGCGGCTACTTCTACCGCGACACCGTGCGGCGGGTCCGCGGCAGCTGACCCGTCACACGATCGGGGGTGGGGCGAGCCCCACCCCCGCGTCGGTGGTGCGCACCATGGTTCGCCACCCCTGAACACCCCTAGCGTCGGACGGGCAAGATCCCGAACGACGGACAGGGGGAACCATGGCGGTCCGGACCGAGGTCAGGCCGAACCCGCGTACGACGGTGCCGAAGGCCTGGTGGCGACGGCCGTGGATCGGTCCGCTCGCGCTGCTCGTGCTCGCCTTCCTCTCCTTCTCGCTGCCGCCGTACCTGGCCCTCGACCCGGCGCGGTCGCGGGTGCCGCAGCCCGACGGGTTCCCGGCGCACTATTGGTTCCTCGTCGGCCACGTCATCTTCGGCTCGATCGCGATGATCGGCGCGGTCCTGCAGATCTGGCCGTGGCTGCGCCGGACCCACCCGGTGATCCACCGCTACACCGGCCGCGCGTACGTCTTCGCCGGCGTGCTGCCGTCGGGGCTGATGGCCTTGACGATCGGGTCGCAGAGCCCGTTCGGCCCGGTGACCCGCGTCAGCGACGTGCTCGGCGCGATCCTGTGGATCGGGTGCACCATCGCCGGCTGGCGGGCGGTGCGCGAGCGGCGCTTCGGCGACCACCGCAAGTGGATGATCCGCAGCGTGATGCTGACCTTCTCGATCATCGTCAACCGGGTGATCTCGCCGATCGCGATGATCGTGCTCGAACCGCAGATCCCGACCACCTTCGGCGGCAGTGAACTCGCCTATGGCCAGAGCATCGGCGCGCTGTCCTCCTGGGGTGGGCTGGCGTTCGCGCTGATCGTCAGCCAGCTGATCCTGGAGCGGCGGCCCGCGAAGAAGCCGGCTGGTGCGCGGTGACGGCCACCGGGACGGCGGCCCCGCCTGCCGCGAGATCGGGTAAGACGTGGTGGCGGCGGCCGTGGATCGCGCCGCTGGCGCTGCTGGTCGCCGCTTTCCTCGCCTACTCGGTGCCGCCCTACCTCACGCTGGACCCCGCCCAGTCCCGCGTCCCCGCGCCGCCGGGGTTCGCCGCGCACTACTGGTTCCTCGTCGGGCACATCCTCTTCGGCACGATCGCCATCGTCGGCGTCATCCTGCAGGTCTGGCCGTGGCTGCGGCGCACGCACCCGGTCGCCCACCGCCGCATCGGCCGCGTCTACGTCTTCGGCGGCGCGATCCCGTCCGCGCTGATGGCGTTGAGCATCGCCCTGTTCAGCCCGTTCGGCCCGGCGGCCGGGGTGCTGAACGTCGTCGCGGCGCTGCTGTGGCTCGGGTTCACCATCGCCGGCTTCCGCGCGACCCGGCAGCGCCGGTACGCCGACCACCGGCGGTGGATGATCCGCAGCTTCGCGATGACCATGAACACCTTGCTCAGCCGGGTTTACGCGCCGATCGCGTTCATCGCCCTCGGCCCGCACTACCCCGACCAGGCCATGCTCTTCCAGGCCGCCTCGACGTTGGCCGGCACGATGAGCGTGCTCACCCTGCTGCTGCTCAGCCAGTGGTGGCTGGACCGTCGGCCCGCGAAGAAGCCAGCCACCGCGCGATGATCGTCCGTTGGATCTCCGACGCGCCTTCGTAGATGCGCGGGGCCCGGACCTCGCGGTAGAGGTGTTCGAGCAGGTGCCCGCGGCGCAAGGCGCGGGCACCGTGCAGCTGGACCGCGGAGTCGACGACGAACTGCGCGGCTTCCGTGGCGAACAGCTTCGCCATCGCCGCGCGGCCGCCGAGGTTCTGCTCGCCCGCGTCGTACGCGCCCGCGGCCGCGTAGACCAGTAGCCGGGCGGCTTCCGTCTTCGTGGCCATCTCGGCGAGCGCGTGCGCCACCGCCTGTTGCTTGATCAGGGGCCCACCAAAGGCTTCCCGCTGACCGGTGTAGTCCACAGTGGCGTCGAGCGCCGCCTGCGCCATCCCGACCGCGAACGCGCCGACGCTCGGGCGGAACAGGTCCAGCGTCCGCATCGCCACCGCGAAGCCGCGGTTCTCCTCGCCGAGCAGCTCCTCGCGCCGGACCTCGACACCGTCGAACGTGACCGTGCCGATCGGGTGCGGGCTCACCAGGTCGAGGTGCTCGCCGCCCAGCCCCGGCCGGTCGGCGGGGACGACGAACGCGCTGACCCCGCGCGAGCCCGCGCCTTGAGTCGTGCGCGCGAACACCGTGTAGAAGTCGGCTTCCGGTGCGTTCGAGATCCACATCTTCTCGCCGGTCAGGCGCCAGCCGTCGCCGTCGGGCTCCGCGGACAGGGACAACGCCGCCGCGTCGGAGCCGGCGTCCGGCTCGGTCAGGGCGAACGCCGCCACCGCGTCCCCGGCCGCCACCGCGGGCAGCCACTTCGCGACCTGTTCGTCCTGTCCGGACTGGAGGAGGGGGTAGCTTCCCAGGCCCTGCAACGCCAGCGCCGTCTCGGCCTCGGTGTTCACCGTGGCGAGGTTCTCCCGCAGGATGCACAGGTCCGTCGCGGCCGCCTGGCGCGACGGCTTCCCTTCGGCGACCCCGGGGAAGAGCCGCGCGAGCAGACCGAGCGCGCCCATTTCCTTGAGCAGCGGGCGGTTCACCGCACCCTCCACACCGGACTCGGCGAGCGGGCGCAGCCGGTCCTCGGCCAGCCGCCGGACTTCGGCGGCGAAGGCCCGCTGGTCGGGATCGAGGGTGAAAGTCATGAGGAAGCTCCCGGTCGCCAGCGGGCGTGGGCGGTGCCGGTCGGCCCGGAGCGGACGAGGTCCAGCCGCGGCTCCGGGCCGTCGGTGCGGCCCGACTGAGGCTTCCGGTTGCCCGCCGCGAACGGCTGGGGCCACGGCATCGGGTAGCCCTGCTCGGCCGCCGCGTGCAGCGTCCACTGTGGATCGTAGAGGTGCGTGCGGCCGAGGGCGCAGAGGTCCGCGCGGCCCGCCAGGATCAGCGAATTGACGTCATCGTAGGAGGAAATCGCACCGACCGCGATCACCGCGATGCCGTACTCCTCGCCGATCTCGTTGCGGATCCGGTCGGCGTACGGCGTCTGGTAGCTGCGGCCGTACTGCGGCTGCTCGTCGCAGACGACCTGGCCGGTCGAGACGTCGATGCCCGCCGCGCCGTGTTCGGCGAAGGCGCGGGCGATCTCGACCGCGTCGTCGGCGCCGATGCCGCCGTCCGCCCAGTCGGTCGCCGAGATGCGGACGGTCATCGGCCGCTCGGCGGGCCAGGCGGCCCGCACCGCGTCGAAGACTTCGAGCGGGTACCGCAGCCGGTTTTCCAGTGAGCCGCCGTAGTCGTCACACCGCTGGTTGGTGAGCGGTGAGAGGAAGGACGACAGCAGGTAGCCGTGCGCGCAGTGCAGTTCGAGGACGTCGAACCCGGCGCGAGCGGCCGCGTGAGCGCAGGCGACGAACTCGTCGCGGATCGCCGCCATGTCCGAAGTGGACAGTTCACGTGGGACCTGGTTACGGTCGGAGTACGCCAGCGCGGACGGACCGCAGACTTCCCAGTTGTCCTCGGGCAGTGGTTCGTCGATGCCTTCCCACATGAGCTTCGTGGAGCCCTTGCGCCCGGAGTGTCCCAACTGGACACCGATCCGCGCCGGGGACTGCGCGTGCACGAAGTCGACGACCCGCTTCCACGCCGCTTCCTGCTCCGCGGTGTACAACCCGCCGCAGCCGGGCGTGATCCGGCCTTCGGGGGAAACGCAGACCATCTCGGTCATCACCAGCCCCGCGCCGCCGAGGGCCTTGCTGCCCAGGTGCACCAGATGGAAGTCGCCGGGCACGCCGTCGGCCGCGGAGTACATGTCCATCGGGGACACCACGACCCGGTTGGGCAGCTCCAGCTCGCCGAGCCGGAACGGCTGGAACATCGGCGGCCGCGACGTCGTGCCGAGCGACGTCGCGAACCAGTGGTCCAGCTCGGTCGCGAACTCCGGATCGCGCAGGCGGAGGTTGTCGTAGGTGACCCGGCGGCTGCGCGTGAGGATGTTGAACGCGAACTGCGGCGGGTCCTGGTGGGCGTACTGCGCGATGTTCTCGAACCACTCCAGGCTCGCCTGCGCCGCGCGCTGCGTCGACTGGACAACCGGGCGCCGTTCGAGCTCGTACGCCTTGAGCGCCTCGGTGACACCTTCGTTTTCGTGCAGGCAGGCGGCCAGGGCGAGCGCGTCCTCCATCGCCAGCTTCGTGCCGGAGCCGATCGAGAAGTGGGCGGTGTGCGCGGCGTCGCCGAGGAGGACGACGTTGTCGTGCACCCACGTCTCGCAGCGCACGGTGCCGAAGGTGACCCACTTCGAGTTGTTCGCCATGACGCGGTGGTCGCCCAGGACGTCGGCGCACAGCTCGCGGATCAGCGCGATGGACTTCTCGTCGCTCTCGCCCGGCGGCAGCGACGTCGCCGCGATCGGGCCGAACGCGCGCTGCCACACCTCGTCGTGCACCTCGAGGATGAACGTGCTGCCGTCGCGGCCGTAGGGGTAGCCGTGGACTTGCATGATCCCGGCCGGCGTATCGAGGACGTAGAACTTGAAGGCGTCGAACACCAGGTCCGTGCCGAGCCAGATGTAGTGGCACCGGCGGGTCTCGACGCTCGGCCGGAAGGTCTCGGCGTACCGGGCCCGCACCGCGGAGTTGACGCCGTCGGCGGCGATGACCAGGTCGTAGCCCGACAGCTCGGCCGGCGCCTCTTCGCGGAAGCGCAGCTCGACGCCGAGTTCGGCGCAGCGGTGCTGGAGGATGCCGAGCAGCCGCTTGCGGCTCATCGCGGCGAAACCGTGGCCGCCCGAGGTGGTGACCGTGTCGCGGTAGTGGACGTCGATGTCGTCCCAGCGGGCGAACTCCGCGCGCATCGCGTCGTGCACCGCGGCGTCGGCGTGCTCGATGCCGCCGAGCGTCTCGTCGGAGAACACGACGCCGAAGCCGAACGTGTCGTCCGGCGCGTTGCGCTCCCAGACGGTGATTTCGTGTCCGGGACCGAGCTGTTTGGCCAGCGCGGCGAAGTACAGACCCGCCGGGCCGCCACCGATGACCGCGATACGCACGCGGTCCAGGGTATGTCGTCACCTCTACGACCGTCAATAAGGCGAGAGATGGCGTACGGTTTCCGGCATGGAACGCATCAACCCGCCGGAGCTCGGCAAGCCGTCCGGGTTCTCGCACGCGGTGGTGGCCGAAGGCCGCGTCGTCTTCCTCGCCGGGCAGACGGCGCTCGACGCGTCGAACAAGATCGTCGGCGACGGCGTCGTCGAGCAGTTCGAACGCGCGCTCGGCAACCTGCTGACGTCGCTGCGCGCGGCGGGCGGTTCCCCATCGGATTTGTGCAGCGTGACGATCTACATCGTCGACATGGCCGACTACCGGACCCACGCGCGCGAGATCGGCGCGGTCTGGCGGCGGCTCGCGGGCGCGGAGTACCCGGCGATGGCCGGCATCGGCGTCGACCGGCTCTGGGACGAAGAGGCCCTCGTCGAGGTGCAGGGCTTCGCGGTCGTCAGCCGAAGCTGATCGACTTCGCGACGTACGCGCGGGCCGGGTTCTCCAGCTGCGCGTGCAGCTCGAAGAACAGGTCGGCCGCGCGGATCCCCGACCAGTCGCGGGGCAGGAACTCCGCGGGCAGGCCGGGGTCGAGGTAGGGCATCCGCCGCCAGCCGGTCAGCACGCGGACGTAGTCGGCGAAGGCCTCTTCGCCGGCCACGGACTTGCGACGCTGCCAGCGGCGCAGCGCGGGGCCGTGCTCGTCGAGGAACGTCGTGTACAGCTCGTCGAGCCGGTCGAGGTCCCACCAGTCGCGGACCTTCGCCCGGACGTCCCCGAAGGCCAGGTGATCGGCGCGGAACAGGTCGGCGTACCCGGCCAGGCCGAGCCGGGTCAGCGCCTCGGCGGTCGCGGCGTGCAGGTGCGCCGGGGCGATCCAGACGCCGGAAGCGGCGGTGCCGAAGCCCATCCGGGCGAGCTGGGTGCGCAGGAGGTGGCGCTTGTGCCGCTCGGTCTCCGGCACCGAGAACACCGCGAGCAGCCAGCCGTCGGCGGCGGTCGCGCGCCCGCGGCGGAAGATCCGCTCGTCCCCCTCGCGCAGGATCTCGCGCGCGTCGTTCGAAAGTTCGTAGCCGGCCGTGGTGCCGCGACGCACCGCTTCGAGGATCCCGCGCCGCTTCAGCCGCGAGATCGACGAGCGCACAGCGGGCTCGTCGACGCCGACGGCGGCCAGCAGGTCGATGAGGGAAGCGACCGAGAGCCAGCCGCCCTCGGTGCGCGAATAGAGGCCGTACACCGTCACGATGAGCTGGCGAGGCTGCGCCACCCGGCCGGAGCCGTCCAGTTCGGTTGCCTCGGGTACGGCCGTCATCGGGCCACAATAACGAACACGGGGCGACCTGGGAGACACGTTTTGGGCCGGGGAGTGCCCGGGCGTGCATCCGCTGGTCAGCGGAGCGGCTTCTCACTGCCGGGCGAGGCCGCCGGGGCCGGTGACCGGCGGGGTGCCCGAGAACGCCTCCCGCGCCGGATCGCTCCGCTACGATTTCGCCGCGATGCTGCCAGCCACCAAGGGGATCTTCGACCGGCTCACCCGCCGCGGCCGTCTGATGACCAAGCGGACCTGCGACCGGCAGGGCCACGTGCTGCGCGGCGGGCGGTTCCTGTTCCGGACGCCGACCGCGTGGGAGTACGCCGCCGCGGTCGCCTGCGGCTCCGATCCGGCCGCCCAGCGCTGGCTCGGCTGGCAGCGCGACTCGATCGTCGCCCGGGGCGCCCGCGCGGACGCGCTGCGCGTCGTGCCCGGCACCGGCCCGGACTGGGTGTCGCCCGATCCGCAGTCGATCGACCTGGTGATGATCGACGTCGAGGCCAACCGGTGCGTCGGGCTGGTGAGCGTGCACACCGGTGAGGACGGCGGCCCGGAGACCGGCGGCTACCTCGCGCCGGACTACCGCGGCCGCGGCAACGGCCGGATCCTCTTCGCGGCCGGGCTGACCCTGGCGCACGAGCACCTCGGCCTGCCCCGGGTGCGGGCCGGCGCCGAGGTCGGCAACGTCGCGAGCGCGCGCTCGCTGCAGGCCGCGGGGCTCACCCGCGTCGCCGGGCCGCCGACGTACCGGCTGCCGGACGGCCGCGTCACCGAGGCGTGGTGGTTCCAGCACGCCGTCCCGCGGACCACGCGCTGCGGCGGTCCACAGGCGACGTGGTTCCCGGCGTCGCTCCTGTAAAAGCTTCGGCCGTCGCCGACGTTTCCCGTGGTTAACGTCGCCGCATGACTTCGCTTTCCGCCCCGGTTCCCCCGGTGCCCACTGACGTCGTTCCGGGAAGTGTCGCCTGGTTGCGGGCTTCGGTCGCCCGCTTCAGCAATGGTCCCGACCACGCCCGGCGTCGGTCGCTGGCCGTCGACCTCCTGGCTGATGTCGATCCGGAGGTGTTGCAGCGCAAGGCATTCGAGAAGGCCGGCGGCGACTTCCGCCTGGTCGTCGTCGGAGTGCTGGCGGGAGAGCTGGGCCTGCCGGTGGTGGCGTCGGACGTCGTGGCGGTCGCGGCCGCCTACCACCCGCACGTGACGCCGTCCGCGGAAGCCGAAGCGGCGCTGGGACGGCTGGTCACGGCGTGCGGTGGGACCACTGACGAACTCGTCGCCGCGCGGATCGGCCTGCTGATCCAGGCCTGCGAAGCCACCGCCGGACTGATCGGCAACGCGGTTCCGTTGGTGCGGGCGGGAAAGCCGCCCGAGGAGGCGGTGGCGGAAGTGCTGCGCGCGGATCCGCCGGTGCCGCACACCCGGCGCCGCGTGTACGGCGAGGACGTCTTGGTACCGCTGGCCGGGACACCGTTCGGGGCGGGCCAGCGCGAGTGCCCGGGGCCGGCGCACGCGATCGCGCTCGCGACCGGCGTGCTGCGGGTGACCCGCGGCTGAACCGCCGCCGGGTTCTGCTACTACTTACCGCGTTCATCTTCTTGGGGGAAGGCGCGGATAGTGCTGTATTTCGATGGTCTGCTCGGCATCGTCACGTTCGGGTTGTGGATCTTCTGCCTGGTCGACGTGATCACGACGGACGAGTCGTCCTGTCGCAACCTGCCGAAGTTGCTGTGGCTGCTCCTCGTGCTGGTGGTGCCGCTGGTGGGGTCGATCATCTGGCTGGTCGCGGGGCGGCCGCAGCAGGCGGCGCGGGCGCGCGGCCCGTACGAGCGGAACGCCCCGGCGTACCCGGAGTACGACCGCCCGGGCCGGTTCGCGGCCGGCAGCGCGGACGACGACGACGAGTTCCTGCGCAAGTGCCGGGAGCGTGCGGAGGCGCAGCGGAAGCTGGCCCGGGAGAAGAACTCCGAGGACTGATCCTCGATGTCATGAACGACTCGTTCATGTCGTCCGACGACATGAAAGGGTCGTTCATGTCGTTGCGGGGGAGCTAGCAGCCGGGGCCCTCGCAGGTGCCGTGCTCGTAGGCCTCCAGCGTCGAGATCACCAGCCGGCGCTCGGCCGGCGTCAGCGGCGCCAGCGCGTTGCTCCACGCCTGCGCGCCGCGCGCCAGCCACGCGTCCACCGCCGGGCGGCGTTCCGGCGTGATGCTCACGATCGTGCGGCGGCGATCCGCCGGGTCCTCCTCGCGGTTCAGCACGCCCTGGCGACTCAGGTCGCCGACCATCAGGCTCGCCGTCGTCGGGGCGACCTCCAGGCGGCCGGCCAGCTCGGTGACCGTCATCGGGCCGTCGAACAAGAGGATCGACAGCAATGACAGATGCCGCGGCGCGAGCGCGCAGCCGTTCAGCTCGTCGGGGACCGGTGTCCGCTTCGCGCGGCCGACCAGCCGCGGCATCAACAGCAGAAGCCGGCGGACGCCGTCCTCGAGACTCAACCCGGCCTCCGTTGACACCGCCTGCCTCCCGTCGGTAGCTTTGTTTGCAAAGCAAACGCTTCTCTGGTCTCCGAGCGTACCTCGGGCCACGAACGAGCGTACCGGCCAGAACAGGGGAATCCATGACAGCGCCAGCCGACATGAACGACTTCAACAACCAGGTCGTCGAAGAGTTCCGGACCAACGAAGGCAAGGTCAGCGGCTACTTCGAAGGCAAGAACGTGCTCCTCCTCACCACGATCGGCGCGAAGAGCGGGCAGGAGCGCCTGTCGCCGCTGGTCTACACCTCGGACGGCGACAAGCTCGTCGTCGCCGCGTCCATGGGCGGCGCGCCGAAGAACCCGGCCTGGTTCCACAACCTCGTCGCCAACCCGAAGGTCACCATCGAGGTCGGCACCGAGAAGTTCGAGGCCACGGCCACCGTGATCGAGGACCGCGCCGAGCGCGACCGCCTCTACGCGGGCATGGTCGCGCACGCCGAGGGCTTCGCCGAGTACGAGACGAAGACCACGCGGCTCATCCCGATCGTCGTCTTCGAACGCTGACGTCCCGATCCGCCGGCCGATTTTCGCCCGGCCGGCGGATCCGGCTCACCCCAGCCGCCCCGCCGGGTCGTACTTCGCCTTGAGTTGCTTCAGCCGGGCGACGTCCCCGGCCGGGAAGGCCGCCGCCAGCTCCGCGGCCGAGTGCTCGCCGTAGAGGAACGGCAGCAGCCGGCCCGTCGACCACGGCGCCAGCGCGTCGAACAGCTTCGCGTGCGCGCGGCGGATCGGCTCGACGCCGTCCTCGACCACCGACAGCGCCCGCACCACGAATTCCGCCGCCGAGTCCCAGCCGACGCCGTCGCCTGCCCGGCGCGCCAGCTCGCCGCCGAGACGGTCGATGATCAGCACCGTCTCCACCGGCGCGCCCGGACCGGCGTGCTCGAGGATCGACGTCAGCATCCCGTCGTTGAGCACCTCCACCGTCGCGTTCGTCCCGTGGTACGGGTGCGGGTGCGGCGGATCGCTCGCGATCGACCCGGAATCCGTGTACGGCAACCGCTTCAGCGTGTCCAGCAGCACCGGCGCGGCGGCCCGCAGCGGCGCGACGAGCTCGTCGCCGCCGTCGCCCAGGTACGCGATCCGGACGTTCGCGACGTGCTTCCCGCGGATCGGCTCGGGCAGGAACGGCAGGCCGGGCAGTGCGACCACGGCGATCGACGTCGTCAGCTCGTCGGGCGCGGTCATCGCCCACGTCCGCCACGCGCGCAGCACCGCCGGCAGGTCCGCGGCGTCGAAGTACAGCCCGCCGCCGTACAGCTCGGTCACCGGGACCAGGCCGAACTCCAGCGCCGTCACGACGCCGAAGCCGGCGCGCCCGCCGAGGAGAGCCCAGAACAGGTCGTCCCCCGGTGTCACCTTCCGCGGTTCGCCGTCGGCGGTGACGACGTCGATCGCGCGCACCCGGTCGGCCGCGCGGCCGAACCGCCGCGCCATCAGCCCGAAGCCGCCGCTCAGTGTGTAGCCGACGACGCCGACGTCAGGCGACGAGCCGCTCAGCGGCGCCAGCCCGTGCTTCGCCGCTGCCTCGATCACCGCGCCCCAGCGGACGCCGGCGCCGACCCGCGCGGTCTTCGCGCCGGCGTCGATTTCGACGCCGGTCATGCGGCGCGTGCTGATCAGCAGGCCGTCGGTGCCGGCGGTCAGGCCGTGCCCGGTGGCCTGCACGGAGACGGCCAGGTCGTGCTCGGCGGCGTACTTCACGGCAGCGACGACGTCGTCGGCGGTCTCGGCGGCGACGACCACCGCGGGCTTCGTGGCGACGGACGTCTGGAAGCCGGCGATCTCCTCGGCGTAACCGTTCTGACCAGGGCGAAGGGTGAACATTTTTGGCTCCTTTCGTTGTTTCCAGCTTCGGGCCGCGAGGATCAGAAGTCCAAGATCTGGTTTTTCTACCAACTAGAATCAGTGCTTATGGAACTGCACCAGCTCGCGTACTTCGTCGCGGTCGCCGAGGAGGGCAACTTCACGCGCGCGGCGGAACGGCTGCACGTCGCCCAGCCCGGGGTGAGCGCGCAGGTGAAACGACTCGAGCGCGAGCTGGGGCAGGAGCTGCTGGACCGGTCGGGCCGCACGGTCCGGCTCACCGATGTCGGCGCCGCCGCGTTGCCGCACGCGCGGGCCGCGCTCGCGGCGGTGAAGGGGGTGCGCGAAGCCGTCGACGAGCTGGCCGGGCTGGTCCGCGGCCAGGTCGCGATCGGCGCGGTGACGTCGGCGGGCCCGGTGAAGCTGCCGGACCTGCTCGCCCGCTTCCACGAGCGCTACCCGGCGGTCGAGATCACGCTGTCCGAGGCCAACTCGGACACGATGCTGGCGGCCCTGCGCGAAGGCCGGCTCGACCTGGCGGTGGTCGGCCTGTCGACGGACCCGCCGCCCGGCATCGCGACGCAGGTGCTGATCGACGAGCCGTTCGTGGCGGTGACTTCGGGTTTCCTGACCGGCCGCGCGGAGGTGGTGATCGCGGACCTGGCCGGGCTGCCGCTGATGGCACTGCCGAAGGGAACGGGCCTGCGCACGGCGTTGGACGCCGCGTTCGCGCGCGAGGGGCTGACGCCGCGGATCGCGTTCGAGGCGGCCGACCCGAACGTCCTGGTGCAGCTCGCGACGCGGGGGCTCGGGGTGGCGGTGGTGCCGGAGTCGCTGGGCCGCTACCACGAGGCGGAGCTGCGGGTGGTGACGATCGCCGGGCCCGGGCTGCGGGGCGTGCTGGCGCTGGCTTGGCGTACCGACGGGCCGCTGAGCCCGGCGGCGCGGGCGCTGATCGCGTTCGCCGGAAGCAACTACCGCTCTTGACACGTCGTCAACAGTGTCGTTCCCTGGAGAGCGTGACCGAAACCGCGCTCCAGGACGCCGTCGTCGGGGCCGGGCTGCTCGCCGGCAGCGCGAACGTGATCATGCAGCTCTCCCGCGCGCCTGTCGGCTACGGCGTGCTCGAGAGCAAGGTCGACAGCGGCAACCTCTTCCGCCACCCGATCAAGCGGACGCGGACCACGCTCACCTACCTCGCCGTCGCCGCGATGGGGACCGACGCCGAGCGCGCGGCCTACCGGCGCGGCGTCAACCAGGCCCACTCCCAAGTCCACTCGACCGCCGGAAGTCCCGTCGCCTACAACGCCTTCGACACCGACCTCCAGTTGTGGGTCGCGGCCTGCCTCTACAAGGGCTTCGAGGACGTGTACGTCGCGTTCGTCGGCGGCGAGCCGACGCACTTCTACCGCGCCGCCGCGGCCCTCGGCACCACGCTGCAGGTGCGTCCCGAAATGTGGCCGGCCGACCGCGCGGCCTTCGAGGAGTACTGGGCGGCCGGGCTCGCCGAGGTCGGCGTCGACGACACCGTCCGCCGCTACCTCACGGACATCGTCGACCTGCGGTTCCTGCCCCCGGTCGTCGCCGCGCCGGGACGCCGGTTCCACCGCTTCGTCACGACGGGCTTTCTCCCGCAGCGCTTCCGCGACGAGATGCGCCTGCCCTGGACGGCGGCCGACCAGCGCCGGTTCGACGCGCTCCTCGCCGCACTCGGCCGGGTCACCCGCGTGCTCCCGGCCGCGGTGCGGCGGTTCCCGTACAACCTCTGCCTCTGGGACCTGCGCCGACGGCTGCGCACCGGGCGCCCGCTGGTCTGACGCGCCCGGATACAGTGTCGGGTCGGCACCGCGACCCGGGGAGATTCCATGACGGCGATCGAGACCGACGTCGAGCCCGCAGCGACCGCGCCGGTCCGGACCACCCGCCGCGCACCGCTGATCGTGGTGTCGCTGGTCCTCCTGGCCGTCTTCCTCGTCGGCGCCTGGGCCGCCTGGTTCCTCACCATCGACGACGCGTTCATCAGCTTCCGCTACTCGGCGAACCTCGCGGCCGGCCACGGCCCGGTGTGGAACGTCGACGGCCCGCGCGTCGAGGGCTTCACGAACTTCGCCTGGGTCGTCTGGTCGGGACTCGGCGCGTGGCTCGGGCTCGCACTGCCGCTGTTCGCCAAGGTGACGTCGCTGCTGCTCGGCCTGGGGACGCTGTACCTGCTGATCCGCGAAGGCCACCGCCGCGCCGAGCTCACCGGAGTCCTGGTCGGCGCCGGCGCGTACGTCGTGTTCCTGCCGACGTACTTCCACATCACCGCCGGCCTCGAGACGGCCGCGTTCGCCGTGGTGCTGCTGCGCGTCGTCGTGCTCGGGCTGCGTGTGCTCGCGAACGAGCGGGTGCGGACATGGGAACCGCCGGTGCTGCTGCTCCTGCTCGGCATGCTCCGGCCGGAAGGCGTGCTGGCCGCGCTGCCTGTCTTCGCTCTGTGGTTCTTCCGCGAACGGAGTTCGAAGCGCTGGGTGTGGACCGGTGCCGCGGTGGTCGTCGGCGCCGCGTACTTCGTATGGCGGTGGCGGTTCTACGGACAGCTGCTGCCGAACACCTTCTACGTCAAGTTCGGCAACCTCGACTCCGGCTGGGCGTGGACGAAGCACACGACGCTGCTGCTCCTGCCGCTCCTGCTGCTGACGCTCTCGCTGGTGTTCCGCAAGGCGACGCGGGCGATGGGCGGGCTCCTGGTGGCCACCGTCGCGGTCACGTACGTGACGTACGCGGTGTCCGGCCCGACCATGGATTACCTCGACCGCTTCGCCGACCACGCGATCCCCGTCCTCTGCCTCGGCGCCGGGATCGCCGTCGGGACGCTGACCCAGCGCGTGGTGGGCGCGGCGCTCGGGCTGGTGGCCGTCGGCTGGTCGGCCGTCGCCGGCGCGACCGCGCCCGACCTCGGCGTGATCGCGAACTACGGGCCCGACCTGCAGCGCGCGCACGTCGCGATCGGGCAGGGCCTGGCCGAGGCCGACGTCCCGGAGCCGGCCCGCAGCCTCGCCGTCACCGATGCCGGCGCGATGCCGTACTACAGCGGCTGGACGTCGATCGACTACATCGGCCTCAACGACGCGGCGATCGCCCGCGGCGCCGACCCGACCCAGGTCGTCATGCAGGCGCGGCCGACGGTGATCGTCGTGACCGCGAACGGCCCCGAACCGGTGGGCTCGCGGTACGGCTTCGACTTCGCCAGGGCGACGGCGGGCTACGAGAAGGTGGCGGCGGTCGAGATGCGGGCCGGGTACTGGCAGGACGTTTACGCGCTGCCGCAGTACGCGTCGACGGTCGGCGAGCACGTCCGGCAGCGCGCCGACGCCGCCCGGCAGCTCAACGACCCGGTGCGGACCGACGACACCGTCGACCGCTGGCTCGACCGGCTCCGCGGCGAGCTGCCCTTCTGAAAGTTGACCGCGGCGCGCGCGGGCGCGAAGGTGGGCCGATGAGCGGCGACGAGGTCAGGCACGGCGTCAAGCTGAGCAGTCTCGACCAGGAGGTCTTCCCCGATGCGGGGGTGTCCAAGCGGGAGTGGCTCGACTACCTCGAAGCCGTCGCCGACCGGATGCTCCCGGAGCTGCGCGACCGGCTGCTGACGGTGCTGCGGGTGCTGCGCGGGCAGGGCCCGTTCATGCAGAAGAACCTGCCGAAGTACACACCGGACTGGGTCGAGCGGGTGTCGGTGTGGGCCGAGACGTCCAAGCGGGACGTCTCGTACGCGCTCTGCAACGACCTCCGCACGCTGATCTGGTTCGGCAACCAGCGGGCGATCGAGTTCCACACGTCGCTCTACCGCGGCGACCCCGGCACCGGCCCGACGCACCTGATCCTCGATCTGGACCCGCCCGCCGACGGGCCGTTTTCCTTGGCCATCGGGGCCGCGGCGCTGGTGCGCGAAGCGCTGCGCAAAGACGGCCTCGACGGCGCGGTGAAGACGAGCGGCTCGAAAGGCGTGCACGTGTTCGTGCCGCTGGCGCCGGGCCAGTCGACGGAGGACATCGCGGCGGCGACGCGGGCGGTCGCGGCCCGCGCCGAGCGCATCGACCCGTCGCTGGGGACGACCGAGTTCGTCAAGGACCGCCGTGAGGGCAAGGTGTTCCTGGATTCGACCCGAGCGGGCGGCGCGACGGTGGTGTCGGTGTACAGCCCGCGTCACCGGCCGGGCGCACCGGTGTCGTTCCCCGTCCGCTGGGCGGACTTGGCCAATGTCAAACCGGGGGACTTCACGGTGAAAACCGCGCCTGGGCTGCTCGGCGACGGCGCCGACGCGTGGACGGCGGAGATGCCGGAGCCGTTCGTGCTGCCGGCGGACCTGGTCGAGGAGGGCCACACGATCCCGATCGCCCGGGTGGTCGCGATGCACGAGGGCAAGCGCCGGGCCCGGGCGGCTCGCGAGCCGGGTTAAGCCGCTTGGTTGTGCCCGCGCCACGCCGGCCCGTGCGGGCGCCGCAGGGTCGCGCGGGTGATCTCCACGATCCGGCCCGGCTCCGACGCCGCCACCCGATGACGGGCCAGCCACGCCGTGTCGCGGCCGAACGACCACACCAGCGACGCCAAGGCCGCCACCACGAAACCGAACGAGACCGCCCACGGCAGCAGCCCGGAGACCGCCACCACCAGCACCACACCCTGCACCGCGGCCACCGTCTTCCGGGCCATGCTCGGGTACAGCGGCGCGGTCAACCACGGCAGCGCCCACGAAGCCGCCACGAACGCGTACCGCATCAGGCCGATCGCCAGCACCCACAGCCCCAGCGTCCGGGACACCTGGATGCACAGCAGCAGGATCAGGAACGCGTCGACCTCCATGTCGAACCGCGCGCCGAACTCGGACGCCGTGCCCGTGCGGCGGGCGACCTGGCCGTCGAACCCGTCCATCGCCAGGGCCACCGCGACCAGCCCGACCAGCAGCGGGAGCGGGTGACCGCCGTCGGCGATCAGCTCGGCCGCGCCACCCACCAGTACCGCGCGGGCGAACGTGATCCAGTCCGCCGGGCCGAACTTCCCGCGGCCGCTCTGCCGCAGGCCCCAGCCCGTCAGCAACAGCAGCGCGAGGCCGTACGCGGCCCCGGTCGCCCAGGCGATCGGGGAAAGGAAACCGGCCCCGGCGGCGAGCGCCCACACCGGGACCGCCGAGCGTAGGAAAAGTCCGTTCTTGATCATCTTTTACTCCGCGAATCGGCACGGGTGCTCATAAGGTGGCGGCGACACCAGCCTCCGGTCGCCTGCAGAGGAGAACACGTGGAACAGGCTTTCTGGGTTCAAAGTCCCGACGAAGGTGCGCTCCGGACTGTGACGCTGCGTGAGCCGGAACACGGCGAAGTGCTCGTCCGCACGCTCTTCTCCGGCGTCTCCCGCGGTACCGAAACCCTCGTCTTCCGCGGCGGCGTCCCGGCGAGCCAGCACGACGTCATGCGCGCGCCGTTCCAGGAGGGCGACTTCCCCGGCCCGGTCAAGTACGGCTACCTCAACGTCGGCGTCGTCGAGCAGGGCCCGGCCGATCTCGAGGGCAAGACGGTCTTCTGCCTCTACCCGCACCAGACCGCGTACGTCGTCCCCGCGAGCGCCGTGACGCCGGTGCCGGACGACGTCCCGCCCGGCCGCGCGATCCTCGCCGGCACCGTCGAGACCGCGGTCAACGCCGTCTGGGACGCGAAGCCGAAGCTCGGCGACCGGATCGCGGTGATCGGCGCCGGCATGGTCGGCTGCAGTGTCGCGAAATTGCTCCAGGGCTTCCCGGCGACCCGCGTGCAGCTGATCGACGTCGACCCGTCGCGCGCGAAGATCGCCGACGCCCTCGGTGTCGACTTCGCGACGCCCGAAGCCGCGAAATCCGACTGCGACCTGGTGGTTCACGCGAGCGCCAGCGAGGCGGGTCTCGCTCGGGCGCTGGAGCTCCTCGCGCCGGAAGGCGAGGTCGTCGAGCTGTCCTGGTACGGCGACCGCCGGGTGAGCGTGCCGCTCGGCGAGAACTTCCATTCGCGACGGTTGACGATCCGCAGCAGTCAGGTCGGGACGGTCGCGCGGCCCGACCGCGACTACGCCCAGCGGCTCGCCCTCGCCCTCGAACTGCTGGTCGATCCGGCCTTCGAAGCGCTGGTCACCGGCGAATGCATGTTTGAAGATCTTCCAACCGTGCTACCCCGGTTGGCCGCCGATGAACTTTCCGCCCTCTGCCTCCGTGTCATGTATCAGCCGCAGTGACCACGTCCACCCCGAACGCATCGGAGGTCTTGGTGTTCAGCATCACCGTCCGTGACCACGTGATGGTCGCCCACAGCTTCCGCGGAGAAGTCTTCGGACCCGCGCAACGCCTGCACGGAGCGACCTTCGTGGTGGATGCGACTTTCCGCCGTACCGACCTCGACGAGGACAACATCGTCGTCGACATCGGCAAGGCCACGGAAGAGCTCGGGGCGGTGCTGAGCGACCTGAACTACCGCAACCTCGACGACGAGCCGGTGTTCAAGGGCATCAACACCTCCACCGAGTACCTCGCGAAGGTCATCGCCGACCGCCTCGCCGACGCCGTCCACGCCGGACGCCTCGGCGAAGGCGCGCGCGGCCTCGAAGGCATCGCCGTCTCGCTGAAGGAATCGCACGTCGCGTGGGCGAGTTACGAGCGTGCGCTGTGAACAGCCTGTACGTGGTCCTCCCCGGGGACGTCGACGACGCGTCGGTCCCGAGTGGAGGCAACACCTACGACCGCCGGATGTGCGACCGGCTCACCGAGGCCGGCCTCGACGTCCACGAGATCGGCGTTTCCGGCAGCTGGCCGCGTCCCGACACCGAGGCCCGCGCGGTCCTCGGCCACCTGCTCTCCGCGCTGCCCACCGGGTCCGCGGTGCTGCTCGACGGCCTGGTCGCCTGTGGCGTGCCCGAGGTCGTCGTCCCGCAGGCGCGCCGGCTGTCGCTCTCGGTGCTGGTGCACCTGCCGCTGGCCGACGAGACCGGCCTGCCGCCCGCGCTGGCCGCCGAGCTCGACGCGCTCGAGCGCGACACGCTGCGGGCCGTGAGCTCGGTCGTCGCGACCAGCGAGTGGGCCGCGCGCCGGCTGGTGAGCCACCACGGCCTCGCCCCGCACCGCGTGCACGCCGTGCCGCCCGGCGTCGATCCGGCCCCGCCGGCCATCGGCACCGATGGCATGTCCCGGCTGGTCTGCGTGGCCAACGTGACCCCGCGCAAGGGCCAGGGCGTGCTCGCCCAAGCCCTGGAAACCGTCGCCGACCTGCGCTGGACCTGCGAGTGCGTCGGCGGGATCCGGCGCGAGACGAAGTACGTCGAGCGGCTGCGCGAGCACCGGCTCGGCGCCCGCTTCACGCTCACCGGTCCCCGCACCGGGGCCGCGCTGGCCGCGACCTACCACTCCGCCGACCTGCTCGTGCTGCCCTCGCGCGCCGAGACGTACGGCATGGTCGTCACCGAGGCCCTCGCCCGCGGCGTGCCCGTGCTGACCACCGACGTCGACGCGCTGCCGGACACCCTCGGCGTCGCGCCGGACGGCTCGGTCCCGGGCATGCTCGTGCCCGGCGACGACGTCGCGGCGCTCGGCGCCGCCCTGCGCCGCTGGCTCACCGAGCCCGACCTGCGGACGCGGCTGCGTGCGTCGGCGAAGCTGCGCCGCGAGACCCTGACCGGCTGGGACGACACCGCCCGCCGGATCGCCGAGGTCCTGCAGCGGCAGGAGGCGGCGGCATGAGTGAGCCTGCGAGCGAATCAGTCAGCACTGTGCATAGCGGTAGCGAAGCGGCCGCGTTCGCGCCGGACTGGCTGTACCTGCGGGAACCCGCCGACGCCGCGGCCCGCGCCACGGAACTCGTCGACACGCTGCGCGAGCACCTGCCGGACGGCGAAGTAGTCATCCGCGACCTCGGCTGCGGCACCGGCTCGCTCGGCCGCTGGCTGGCCGGGCGCCTGCCTGGCACGCAGCGCTGGATCCTGCACGACCACGACACCGAGCTGCTCACCCGCGCCCGCACCTCGCTGCCGGCCACCGCGCTGGACGGCAGCCCGGTCGACGTCGTCGCCGAGCAGCGCGACGTCACCGCACTGCGCGCCGCCGACCTCGCCGGGACGTCGCTGGTCGCCGCGTCCGCGCTGCTCGACCTGCTGACCGAGGCCGAGGTCACGGCCCTGGCCTCGGCGATCGTCGAAGCCGGCTGCGCGGCGCTGCTGGTGCTCTCGGTGACCGGCCGGGTGGAACTCTCGCCCGCCGACCCGCTCGACGACGCCGTCGCCGCCGCGTTCAACGCCCACCAGCGCCGGATCACCGGCGGCCGCCGGCTGCTCGGCCCGGCCGCGGTGGACGTCGCCGCGACCGCGTTCGGCCGGCTCGGCGCCACGGTTGTCCGCGCGGCCAGCGCCTGGCGGCTCGGCCCGGACCAGGCCGCCCTGCAGCGGCAGTGGCTCGAAGGCTGGGTCGGGGCCGCGGTCGACCACGTCCCGGACCTGCGTCCCGCCGCCGACGTCTACCTGCAGCGGCGGCTGGAAATGGCTCAGGCCGGCGAGCTGCACGCGGTGATCCACCACGGCGACCTGCTGGTCCTGCCGCCGGCCCCGGAGGTGGCGGCGTGAAGCGCGCACTGGCCTGGCTGCGGATCTTCGGCGCCTTCGCCATCCTCGGCGTCCTCGTCTGGCAGCTCGGCAGCGACGCCTTCCTCGACGGCCTCGGCCGGATCAGCGCGCCCGGCGTGCTCGCCGCCTTGCTCATCGGCTTCGCGACGACGCTGTTCAGCGCGGGCCGCTGGCAGATCGTCGCCACCCGGCTCGGCCTGCGGCTTTCCCTGCGCACCGCGGTCGCCGACTACTACCGCGCGCTGTTCCTCAACGGCGTGCTGCCCGCGGGCGTGCTCGGCGACGTCCACCGCGCGGTGCAGCACGGCCGCGACTCGGGCGACGTCCCCCGCGGCGTCCGCGCCGTCGTCCTGGAGCGCACCGCCGGCCAGCTCGTGCTGATCGCGTCCGCCGTCACCGTCGTGCTCGCGACGCCGGGGGTCGTGCCCGGCGCGTTCCGCGAGGTCGTGACGGTCACCGGGATCGTCGTCGTGCTGGCCGCCGTCGCCGCGATCGTCGTCGGCCGGCTGCTCGGCGGACGCTGGATCCACAGCGAGTCGAAGTTCCGGCGCGGCTTCGCCGTCACCCTCGCCGACCTGCGGCTGGGCCTGTTCACCCGCGAGACCTGGCCCGGCGTGGGCTTCCTCTCGGTCGCGACGCTGGCCGGGCACCTGGCGCTGTTCGTCGTCGCCGCCCGCGTCGCCGGCGTGGACGCGCCGGTCGGGCAGCTCGTGCCGCTGATGATCCTCGCGCTGCTCGCGATGGGTCTCCCGCTCAACGTCGGCGGCTTCGGCCCGCGCGAGGGCGTCTGCGCCCTGCTCTTCGGCGCGGCCGGGCTCGGCGCCGCCCAAGGTGTCACCGTCGCTGTCGTCTACGGCGTGCTCACGCTGGTCGCGAGCCTGCCCGGCGCCGGTGTCCTGCTCGTCCGGAGCGTCGCCGGGTTCCGCGTGACCCGCGCTCCGCACACCGGTGCCGTGCCCGCTCCGCGTACGGCGGCCGGCACCGGGATCGAATCGGAGATGGGGATCAAGTCATGACCGCAAGCGAAGTCAGTGATCTTGTCGGAGATCTGCCGCACCGGGCCGTGGTCGAGCGGGTGGTCGAGACCCGGCTCCCGACCCGGCACGGGACCTTCCGCGCGGTCGGCTACCTGGACGACACGGGCACCGAGCAGGTCGCGCTGGTCCACGGCGAGATCAGCGCGCTCGGCACCCTGACCCGCGTGCACAGCGAGTGCCTCACCGGCGACGTCTTCGCCTCGACGCACTGCGAATGCGGCGACCAGCTGGCGGCGGCGCTGGACCGGATCATCGAGGAGGGCTCGGGCGTGCTGGTCTACGTCCAGGGTCACGAAGGCCGGGGGATCGGGCTGCTCGCGAAGCTCAAGGCGATGCGGCTGCAGGACGAGGGCCTCGACACGGTCGACGCGAACGTGGCGCTCGGCCTGCCGGTCGACGCCCGCGACTACCACGCGGCGGCGGCCATCCTGCAGGACCTGGGGGTCCGGTCGGTGCGGCTGCTGTCGAACAACCCGCAGAAGGTCGAACAGCTCACGCGCTACGGAATCCGGATCAGCGAGCGGGTTCCGCTGCTGGTTCCGCCGAACCCGGAGAGCCTGCGCTACCTGCGGACCAAGGCCGAGCGGATGGACCACCTGCTCCCGCACCTGGGCCAGGCGTTCACCGGCTCGTGAGTGTTCAGGGCGGTTGGAACCCGCCCTAAACACTCACGACGAGCCGAGCACCTCGAGGACGCCGGCGAAGCGCTGGACCAGCGTGTCCAGCACGACGTGCCCCTTCGCCGCGGTCGCCAGCGAAGGACGGCCGACCACCCCCGACTCCGTGTACGCCCGCAGGCCCAGCGTCAGCAGGTGCTCCCGGTCGGTGCCGTGGTCGGCCGTCTCGCGGCCGGGCCGGACCAGGTGCGGGTGGGCGTGCAGCAGGATCGACGTCTCCAGTTCGCCCGCGTGCATGTCGTCGTCCAGCGACGTCCGGAGACCGGCCGCGGTGTGCGCCGCCTGCCAGTCCGCGACGCCGGGGAACAGCGCCATCGCACCGGCCGCCTCCTGGACCACATTGGACAGTACGTAGTTGCCGCCGTGCCCGTTGACCAGCACCAGCCGCCCGACCCCGGACGCGCTGAGCGACGCGGCGACGTCGGTGACCACGGCGTGCAGCGTGCGCGCGGAGATGCTCACCGTGCCGGCCCACGCCGCGTGCTCGTGGGAGCAGGAGATCGTGATCGGCGGCAGGTGGAGGACGGGGTACGCCTCGGCGACCGCGCGGGCGAGCGTCGCCGCGATGACCGTGTCGGTCGCCAGGGGCAGGTGCGCGCCGTGCTGCTCGAAGCTGCCGATCGGCAGCACCGCGACCCCCGCGCCCCGCTGCTGCTCGTCGGCCGTGGTCGCGAGCGGGAAGAGGTCGGTCATGAGCGCGTCCCTTCGCTGGGTTGGAACTAGGTTGGAAGTCATGAGCGAGCATGCCGCACTACTCGACGTCGCGCGCGAAGCCGTGGCGAAGGCGACGGAGATCGTCCGGTCGCGCCCGACCTTTTCCGTTTCCGCGAAAGGTGATCGTGACCTGGTGACCGACGTCGACACGGCGGTCGAGGACGCGCTGCGGGAGTTCCTCACGGCCGAGACGCCGGAGATCGGCGTCCTCGGCGAGGAGCGCGGCCGCAGCGGCGACGGCGGCGGCCGCTGGTGGGCGCTCGACCCGATCGACGGCACCGCGAACTTCGCCCGCGGAATTCCGCTCTGCGGTATCTCCCTCGCGCTGGTGGACGGCGAGCACAGCACGGTCGCCGCGATCGCTCTGCCGTACCTCGGCGTTACATACACCGCTTCGCGCGGCGAAGGCACCTTCGCGAACGGAGAGCGCGTCGGCGCGTCCGCCGCGACGGAGATGTCGGACGCCATGATCGCCGTCGGCGACTTCGCGATCGGCCGTCTGGCGGAAGAGAAGAACGCGACGCGCCTGCGGCTGCTGTCGGACCTCGGCGCGCGGGCGCAGAAGATCCGGATGCTCGGTACCGCGGCGATCGACCTCGCCTGGGTGGCGGACGGAAAGCTCGACGCCGCACTGATCTTGTCCAACAACCCGTGGGACACCATGGCCGGCGTGCTGCTCGTGCGCGAGGCCGGCGGGGCCGTCGTCGACCGCGACGGGAGCGAGCACACGGTGGATTCGTCGTCGACGATCGCCGTCGGTGCCGGACTGCGCAAGGAGATCGTGGACGCACTTGATCGGGCGTACGGGGTTGTTCGTTAAGATTCCGGGTACCCCCGTGGGCAGCGCCACAGCGCGCGATTGCGCTGTCCGTCCGAGGTTTTCGGTTACGTTGGTACCGGCCGGCGGATGATCCTGGCATGCTGGCCGGATCTCGTCGGCACACTTGTTGAGAATGGTGGATGCTCGTGGAAAGTCGCCGGATCCGCGATCGGTACCGGCTGCTCGAGCCGATCGGCGGCGGCGCGATGGGCACGGTGTGGCGGGCCCAGGACGAAATGCTCGGCCGCACCGTGGCGATCAAGGAACTCCTGCTGCCGCACGACCACGACGAGCACCGCACCGAAGAGGCGAAGAACCGCGCGATGCGCGAGGCACGGATCGCCGCCCGGCTGCAGCATTCCCACGCGATCACGGTGTTCGCCGTCCTCGAAGAAGAGGACCGGCCGTGGCTGGTGATGGAGTACCTGCCGTCGAAGAGCTTCGCCGTCCTGGTCGGCGAGGAACCGGTTTCGGTCGACGACGCCATCCGCATCGGCGCGCAGATCAGCTCGGCGCTGGCGGGCGCGCACCGCGCCGGGATCGTGCACCGCGACGTGAAGCCGGCCAACATCCTGGTGTCCGAGGACGGCACGGCCAAGATCACCGACTTCGGCATCTCCCGCGCGATCGGTGACGTCAAGCTGACGGCCACCGGGGAGATCGCGGGCACGCCCGCGTACCTCGCCCCCGAGGTGGCCCGCGGCGAGGACGCCGACTTCGCCGCCGACGTCTTCTCGCTCGGCGCCACGCTGTACGCCGCCGTCGAGGGCCAGTCGCCGTACGGCACGGCGGACAACCCGATCGCCTTGCTCTACAAGGCGTCCAGCGGGGAGATCGAGCCGCCGACCAAGGCGGAGCGGCTGACCCCGCTGCTGCTGCGGATGCTCGCGACCGACCCGGCCGAGCGGCCGTCGATGGACGAGGTGGAGCAGGAGCTGCGGGCCCTGCTGTCGGACGCGGAGCCGGGCGAATCGGTCCTCGCGGCGACGGTCCCGGAGGCCGAGGTCGCCGACGTGCCGGCCGCGGTGCCGACCGTCCCGGCCACCGTCGCCGTGCCGCCGCCTCCGCCTCCGCCTGGCGAGGTCGCCGCCGTGTCGCCGGGCGCGCGCAAGGGCATGATCGCCGTCGGAGCGGGTGCGGCGCTGCTGTGCGTCGCGGTCGTCGTCGCGATCCTGCTGGTCGTGCGCCAGAAAGCTCCGCAGGACAACGCGGCCCCGCCGGCCGCGTCGCAACCGCCGGCCTCGGCTTCCGTGACACCTTCGCCGTCGGCGTCACCTACACCGGCGCCCAGTTCAGCGTCGACGACCACGCCGCCGCCCACCTCGACGCCCGTCTCGCCGGTGTCGGCGACCAAGAACGCCGCCCAGGCGCTCTCGGCTTACTACGCGCTGCTCCCGGGCAACCCGGCGGAGGCGTGGAAGCTGCTGACCGACCACTTCAAGTCGTCGCGCGGCCAGACGTACGACACCTATACCCGCTTCTGGGGGAGGTACAAGTCGGTGGAGGCGAGCAACGTGAAGGAGATCGGGGCCAACAAGGTCACGGCGCGCGTCCTCTACGACGGCGGGCAAGGCGAAAACGACACCTTCACGATGGTCCAGGTGAACGGCGTTTGGATGATTGACTCGCAGGGCTGAACCGACTCGCCGCCGGCCGCGTGTGACAGATGAGGCGTCACCGTCGTCGACCGCGCTGGAGGTAGCCGTGTCCCTATCCGCCGCTCTGCTCCGGCGCTCGCGATGAGGCCCGCCGACCCGATGGTGTTCATGCTCCCGGCCGCGCCGCCGGGCAGCGACACGTACGACAAGCGGATGTGCCAGAACCTGCCCGCCGTCGGGCAGCCGGTGCTGGAGCTGCCGATGGCCGGCGACTGGCCGGAGCCCGACGCGACGTCCCGGCGTCGCCTGGCCAGATCCCTGGCGGCCCTGCCCGACCGGACGGTGGTGCTGCTCGACGGCGTGATCGCCTCGGGCGTGCCCGAGATCGTCGTCCCGCACGCACGCCGGCTGCGGCTGGCGGTGCTGGTGCACCAGGCCCTGGCCGACGAGCCGGGCCTCGACCCGGCGCACGCGGCGGAGCTGGACGCGTGCGAGCGCGAGACGCTGCGGATGGCCGGGATGGTCGTCGCGACCAGCCCGTGGCTCGCCCGGCTGCTGATCGACCGCCACGACCTGGACCCGAGCCGGGTCTATGTGGCCAAGCCCGGCACCGACGCGGCGCCGCTCGCCGCTGGAGCCGACGGCGTCTCCCGGCTGCTGTGCGTCGGCGACGTCACCCGCCGCAACGGCCAGGACCTGCTGGTCCAGGCCCTCGGCGAGGTCGACCACCTGGCGCTGTCCTGTGTAATGGCCGGCTCGCTGGAGGTGGACCGGGGGTACGTCGACGAGCTCGGCTGGTCGATCGAGCGCCTCGGCCTCGGCGGCCGGATCACGCTGGCGGGCGACGCGGTCGATCTGGGCGCGGCCTACAACGCGGCGGACCTGCTGGTCATCCCGGCCCGCGCGGCGACGTCCGGCATGTTCGTCGCACAGGCGCTGGCCCGCGGCATCCCGGTGCTGGCCACCGAGGTCGGCGGGGTGTACGACGCACTCGGGGTGGATGCCGACGGCGAGATGCCGGGGCTGCTGGTGGAGCCGAACGACCCGTTTTCGCTGGCGGACGCGTTGCACCGCTGGTACGCGGACCCGGAGCTGCGCAGGTCGCTGCGCACGGCGGCGCTGGGCCGCGGCAGCGCGCTGGAGGAGTGGGAGGCCGCCGCCCGGCGGCTCACGCAGGCGTTGTCGAGGTTGGCGTCGGAGCCCCGCATCGTCGCCTGACCTCCTGACCGATTCCTTTCGCCGTCCGCGCCGGTCGGCAAGAGTGTGACTGTGGATTTCGAGCCGTACCGGCGTGAGCTGCTGGCCCACTGCTACCGCATGCTCGGCACGCCCGACGAGGCCGAGGACGTCGTCCAGGAGACGTACCTGCGCGCCTGGCAGGCGTACGACCGCTTCGAGGGCCGGGCGTCGGTGCGGTCGTGGCTCTACCGGATCGCGACGAACGCCTGTCTCACCGCGCTGGAGCAGCGGGGACGCCGCCCGTTGCCGTCCGGGCTGGGCGCGCCCGCGGCCGACCCGGACGCCCCGCCGGTCCCGGCCGAACCCACCGACCTCTGGCCGCGCCCGATCCCGGACGCCTTGATCACCGACGAGGCGGACGACCCGGCGGAGATCGCCGTGGCCCGCGACGGCGTCCGGCTCGCGTTGATCGCCGGGCTGCAGCTGCTTCCGCCGCGGCAACGCGCGGTGCTGATCCTGCGGGAGGTGCTCGCGTTCCCGGCGGCCGAGGTCGCGGAGATGCTCGGCACCACCGTCGCGGCGGTGAAGAGCACCCTCCAACGGGCCCGTGCGCGCCTCGGCTCCGGGGACGACGTCGGCGAGCTCACCGAGCCCGAGCAGCGCGAACTCCTCGACCGCTACATGAGCGCGTTCATGAACTCCGACCTGGCGGCGCTGGAGAGCGTCCTGCGTGACGACGCGGTGATCGAGCCGGTGCCGTCGCGGACGTGGTTCGCCGGAAAGCGGACTTGTGTCGCATTCTTGCGACACGTAATGGGCGAGCCGGGCGAGTGGCACATGACACCGACCCGAGCGAACGGCCAGCCCGCGGCGATGGCCTGGTACCGCGGCGAGCCGTTCGGCGTCGCGGTGTTGACCCCCGGCAAGGGCGGCATCGCGCGCATCACCGTCTTCGGCTTCCCTGACCTGGTGGAGCGGTTCGCCGGGACGGCCTTGCGGTGACAGGTTCAGTCGTCGAGGGCGATCTGTCCCGTACGGCGATACCGGGTCGCCGGATTTCGGACGTTGTCCTCGGTTGTCTGCACGACACCTTCAGCCCGCAGAATGCGCAACCACCTGGCCACTGTCTGGTCCGTCAGACCGGTGGCCATCGCCAACTCGAGTCTCGACCTCTCGCCGTCGCCGAGCGCGGCCAGGATTTCGCCACGTCGGTTCGCGCGCTTTCGGGCAGAGCCGGTGGGTACGCCGGAGTCAGGCATGAGTGCTGGCGCGAGCTGGTATCTCGTCCACCGCCGATTGCCGCTCTGCACCACGAGCTCGCGGGCCAGGAGATCACGCAGTTCCTGAGTCGCCACGCGAGAGTCGACGCGGGTTTCCGTCCGGTATGCCTGGTTGTCGAGTTGCCGGCCTTCTCGCAGAATCGCCAGCCCGACACACTGATTCTCGGAGAGTCCGTGTTCCCCCAGCGAGTTGATCCACTCGATCGTCTCGTCCCCCAACAGGGTGTGGTTGGGGAAGGTGACGGTGAAGGTGCTCACCCGGCTCTTGAAGGCGGGCAGGCTCATCCGTGCGGCCCGGAGAGCGTTGATCATGGTCCGGATGCCCGAGCCGCGATTCTCGCAGATCGCGTGCGTGCCGCCGGGCAGTGGCACGTCTTCGAGGATCCGGAGCAAGCACGCGTTCCTCGCCGACGAGACACCCTCTTCGCCGAGCTGCTCCTCGGTCACCGGTCCGAAGAGACCACCCGGATTTCGGACGGTCAGGCGATCGGGATACATCTCGATCTGAACCTGGGTGCCGCGAGCATCCGGCGAGAGGTCACGGTGGACGAGCGCGTTCACGATGGCTTCGCGCAGTGCTGCTTCGGGGTATTGCCAGATGTCCGCACGGCCTGCCCCGTGCACCACCGACCGTCGCGTCATGTTCTTCCGCACCGCGATGAGGGCGTCTCGAACGATTACCGGTATCGGTCCTTCTGCCACCACATTGTCGAGAAACCGCTCGCCGGTCGCGAGGTCGGAGCCGTCCGGGGTCGGGTAGTGGACGAAGGTGAGCACCAGCTGGGGGAAGTGATCCTGCGGATAGCGGCCGAGCGCGAGCAAGCCGCCGAGGCTTGCCACATCGGCGTCGTTTTCGTCTGTTACCAAGACCTTCGCACGACGTAGGGCCGAAATGTCGTCGAGTTCGCTGAATGCGTAGGGGCGGCGAGTGCGGAGGCGTGTCAGGAGGGCTTCGACGAGTACCGGATCCAAGTCGGCGAGTCCGGTACCGGGAACAGCGGCTTCGTCCTCGTGCGGTTGACCGCGGTTCGCGAGCAGCAACTGGACTTCGTAGCTGGTGAGCTTGCGGTCACCGTCTCCGACTCGGACGAAACTGCCCTGGCTCATGCCCGCCCCCGCGGCTGAAGCAGGGCTTGCGGTTCGATGGCAGTTCCTGGATCTCGGCAACGAGGATCCGAACGCCCTCGAACTCGTGGATGCCGAGGTGCGGCCGCAAAGGAGGTTCGATATCGGTGGTGCACATGGCCGCCAGGTCCGACGACATCTTCGTCGGGTCGGACAAGCCGGTGGCCGCGAAGCCGGTCTGTTCGTCCAGGCCGAGAATCAGCGTCCCGCCGTGCGTGTTGGAGAACGCCACCAGCGATTCACGGGCCGACCGGGGTAGGCCGCCCTCGGCTCGCTTGACTTCGACGTCGGAGACGTCACTGCCGAGGGCGCGAAGGTTGTCGACGATCTCGGCGAGCTCTTCGTCCTGCATCGTCCGCTCCGTCACTCCGGCACCATGTTAGTTGACATGCTAGTTCGCATGCTAATTAACAAGCTGCGCAGGGTGACGAATGACTACTCAAAGCTTCCCTGACCTGGTGGAGCGGTTCGCCGGGACGGATCCGGCGAACCGGACCATCACGCCAGGGTGAGCGCGTAGATCTCGACCCGCGGGTCGTTCGGCAGGCTCACCGACTGCAGCGTCTTTCCACCGTCCAGCGCGGCCTGGACGCCGAACAGCCGCACCGGCGGCCCGTCGACCCCGCTACCCGCCTTGATGCGGTGCGGCATCTCGAGCACCACCGGGCTGCCGGACCCGGCCCAGTCGCCGAGCGTCGCGGCCAGGTCGGCGCTCGTGCCGTCGGTGTAGTGCGCGGTCAGCGTCGTCGACACGGGCCCGTTGTGCGACGACCCGACGAGCCGCAGCGCGCTGTGCTGACCCGCCGGCAGCAGCAGCGACTGGCCACGGGCCTCGACGAAGTTCGCCGCCGTGCCCGAAGCGTCCGGAGCCGCGTACGTGACGCCGTCCCAGGTCACCGGCCCGGCCGCGGGCAGCAGCGACGCGTCGTAGCTCCAGCCGCCGCCGTCGAAGTTGCCGTCCGAAGACGCCTCGACCGTCGCCGTGCCGTCGTGGTTGTAGTCGCGGCCCAGGTCGACCGCGCACTGCGTACCGGACGTGGCGCACGCCGACGGCGTCCGGACCTCGACCGTCGCCGATCGGGAAACGCTGTTCGCGCCCAGCCCGGCCACCTTGACCTGCACCGGGTAGGTCCCGAGCGCGGCCCCGGCCGGCACGGTCACCGTGATCGGCACTGTCTTCTGCACCGGCAAGCGTCCCGACCAGATGAGATCGACCGGCTGGACCTTCGCCTTCCACCCGGCCGGCGCGGTGACGGAGATCGTCACCGGCTGCAGCACCGGGTTCTGCGCGAGGACGTCCAGGTCGAGGTGCACCTGCTGCGCCGCGCCGGCGGGGATCACGACGGACGTCTGCCGCAGCGACGCGTCGACGTGCCGCCGCAGGTCACCGGCAGCGTTGTTCACCGACGGCGGCTCGGTTTTCGTCCCCCACGAAGAGGGCTTCGACCCGAGCTTGTGGTTCAGCGTCCCGCCGTGCGCGATCGCCGACCAATCGAGGGACGTCTGCCGGACGTCCCGGCCGTTGAGCGACACGCTCTGGACGTACCGGTCGGTGTCGCTCGCCCCCGGCGCGTTCACCGTGAGCGTGCCGCCCTGCGACCGGCCGTACTGTCCGACCCGGACGGTCGCCGACTCGAACTGCGGGCTCGACAGCGCGAGGAAGTTCGCGCCGCTCATCGTCGGGTACAGCCCGAGCGAGGAGAAGACGTACCAGGCGGACATCGTGCCGAGGTCGTCGTTGCCGGTCATGCCGTCGGGGCCGGTGGTGAACAGCGTCATCGCCGCGCGGACGACGGTCGCGGTCTTCGACGGCGTCCCCACCCAGTTGTACATGTAGGGCGCGAGCAGGTCGGGCTCGTTGTTCGGGTTGTACGTCGCCTTGCCGTAGTAGTCGTACGGGCTGGAGATCCAGTCGTTGCGGGCGGTGCCGGCCGGATCCGTGAGCAGCTTGTCGTAGGCGAAGAAGGAGTCGAGCCGCTTCTCGGTCGTCTTCTTGCCGCCCATCAGCGACACGAGCCCGGCCGGGTCCTGCGGCACGAGCCACTGGTACTGGTAGGCGCCGCCTTCGTGGAACTGGTGGTCGGCGTCGACCGGGTTGTACGGCGTGAGGAACGTGCCCTCGGTCGTGCGGGGGCGGAACTGCTGCGTCGAGGAGTCCCAGAGGTTCTTGTACCACTGGCCGCGGTCGGCGAACATCCGCGCGTCGGCGCTGTGGCCGAGTCCGCGTGCCATCAACGCCAGCGCCGCGTCGGCCGCCGAGTACTCCATGGTCGCGGACGCCGGGTGCTCGCAGTCGTTGTCGCCGCCCTTGGCCGCGCAGTCCTTGCCGAGCTCGAGGCCGCTCGGGATGTACCCGCGGTCGTTGTAGTAGTTGACGCCGGAGCGGCCGTTGTACGGCGAATCGGCGGGCGGCGTGCTCGTCGCGTTCTTCTTGAGCAGCGCGTACGCCTCTTCTTCGTGTCCCGCGAGCAGGCCCTTCGACCACGCCTCGACGAGGAACGGCGTCACCGGGTCACCGGTCATGATGTTGGTTTCGCTCTCGGCCAGTGCCCACCGCGGCAGCCACCCGCCGTCCCGTCCGATGGCGACGACCGACAGCGCGACGTCCCGCGCGACCTGCGGTTCGAGCATTTCGAGCAGCTGGTTCTGCGGCCGGTAGGTGTCCCAGAGCGAGAAGTTCTGGTACGGCGTGTAGCCGCTCGCGGTGTGCACCTTGGCGTCGAAACCGGTGTACGCGCCGTCGGTGTCGCCGGCGAGGTTGGGGTGCAGCTGCGAGTGGTAGAGCGCGGTGTAGAACGCCGTCTGCCGCTCGGTGGTGCCGCCGCCGATCTTGATCGCGCCGAGCTTGTCGACCCACTGCTGGTGCAGCGCGGTCTTCGTGGCGTCGAAGTCGAAGCTGTCCTTGGTTTCCGCGGCGAGGTTCTTCCGCGCGCCGTCGAGACCGGTGTAGGACAGGCCGACCTTGAGGACGACGTCGTGGTCGGTGCTCGCGTCGAAGCTGGCCCAGGCGCCGTTGCCGCCGGTACCCGCGGCGTCGCGGCTGCCCGCCGTGCGCGTCGAGTCGCGCCAGGTGCCGAAGGAGCTGAACGGCCGGTCGAAGGTCGCCGTGAAGTAGACGGTGTGCTCGTCGTGGCCGGCACAGAACCCGCCGGCGCGGACGCGGCCTTCGAGGGTGCGGTCGCCGACGACGTGGATCTCGGAGTCCTTGACCGACTGGTTGGCCTGGCCGGTGTTGAACAGGACGTTCGCCTGGCCGGTCGACGGGAAGGTGTAGCGCTGCCAGCCGGTGCGCGCGGTCGCCGTCAGCTCGGCGTTCACGCCGTACTTTTTGAGGCCGACGCGGTAGTAGCCGGGCTCGGCGTGCTCGTCGTCGTGGCTGTACTCGGACCTGTAGGCGTTCTTGTCAACGTTGTCGACGGCGCCCGTGGTCGGCATGATCGGCAGCTCGCCCATCACGCCGCAGCCGACGCCGGACAGGTGCGTCTGGCTGAAGCCGTAGATCGCGTTCTGCAGGTAGTCGTAGCCGCCCTGACCGCCGGTGTCCGGGCTGACCTGCACCATTCCGAACGGCGCGCTCGCGCCGGGGAAGGTGTTGCCGAAGTTCTGCGTGCCGACGAAGGGGTTGACCAGGCTCACCGGATCCGCACTTTGCGGGGCGGCTTCCGCCACGGCAGGCGCCAGCCCGGTGACCACCACCCCCACGGCCACCGCGGCGGCCAGCCGTCTGCTCTGCGACCACATGGGCGCACCTCTCAGGAGTGACAACGTTGTCAGAAGTGGACCTTTGGTCAGGCCCTCGGTTCGGTCAGCAGCTTTCCACCTCGATGGGCGTTTGAGAAGCCCTCAACCGGCCGCTTCGCGCAGTGGCTTCGACGGCGTTGTCACCGTGTCCGTGCCGGACAGTGCGTAGGCGAGCAGTGCGGCGATGCCGGGCTTGTGCTCGTCGCGCCGCCGCCAGGTCATGGTGACCGTGGTCGTCTCTCCGGCGAGCGGAACGGCGACCGCCCCCGGGTGATCGACGACCGCGGGCACGATCCCGCACCCCATCCCGGCGGCGACGCACCGGGCGAGCGCCGCGAGGCTGCCGACCTCGGTGTCGACGACCGGTCCGTCGATCCGGTCCAGCATCTCCCGGAAGCCGCAGCCGGGCGGGGTCGCGAGGAATCCGACGCCGCGAAGGTCGTCCGGCCGGATCCCTTCGTTGCGCGCCAACGGATGCGTCGGCGGAACGATCACCACGAGCGGCTCCTCGCCGAGCGGGGCACTGGCGAACGCGGGATCGTCCGGCGCGTCCCCGAAGGTGAAGCAGACGTCCACTTCGGACGCTCGCACCGCCCGGTAGAGCTCGCCGCGGCCGCCTTCCTTGAGCGAGAGCCGTACGCGCGGCCACCGGGCCCGGTAGGCGCTGAAGAGACCGGGTATCCGGTGTGCGCAAAGGGTTTCGAGCGCCCCGACGGTCAGCTCGCCGTCAGGCTCTCCGCGTTCTTCGTCCACGGCGGCCTTGGCTTCCTCGACGAGTGTGAGCACCTGATCCGCGTAGCCGACCAGCCGTTCCCCGGCGGCGGTGAGCTTCCTGGTGGCGCGGTCGAAGAGCGGTGACCCGAGTTCGGCTTCGAGGGCCTGGATCTGTTCGGTGACACTGGACTGCGCGTAGTGCAGCTCGGCGGCGGCGTGAGTGAAGTTGAGCGTCCGCGCGACGACGCGGAAGGTGCGCAGGTGACGCAGTTCCATGAAGGCCCCCATCGGCGTTCCCGATACCCGCCATCGTAACTCCCCGCTTCCGCCGGTGTCACGGAGCGTCCAGGCTTCTCTCGTGGCAAGACTCCTCATCGGCCTTTCACTGGGCTACTTCCTGGTCATGCTGGACACGACGATCGTGACGGTGGCGCTCCCGGCGTTGTCGCCGTCTTTGTCGGCCCAGCAATGGATTTCGAACGGTTACACACTGACGTTCGCGGCGTTCCTCTTGACGGCCGGCGCCTGCTCGGACCGCTTCGGCGCCCGCCGGGTGTTCTTCATGGGCTTGACGTCATTCGCTGTGCTGTCCTTGTTGTCGGCTTTCGCTTTTTCACCGGCTGTCTTGATCGCTCTCCGCGCACTGCTCGGAACGGCGGGCGCGCTGCTGGTGCCGTCATCGCTGTCCCTGATCGCGGTGGCTTACCCTGCCGCCGGCGCCCGCGCGAAGGCGATGGGCGTGTGGGCGGCGGTGAGCGGAACGGGCCTGGTGGCGGGCCCTCTCCTGGGCGGTCTCTTGACCCAGACCTTCGGCTGGCGCGCGATCTTCCTGGTGAACGTCCCGGTGGCGCTGGTGGCGCTGGCACTGTCCCGCTCGGCCCCCGCGACGCCGCCCAAGCCGGGCCGAGTCGACCCGATCGGCCAGGCATCGGCGGTTATCGCTTTGTCGACATTGACCTACGCGCTGGTGGAGCACGCCCTTTGGGTTCTGCTTCTGTCGGCCGCGGCGGCAACGGTGTTCGTGGTCTCGCAACGACGTCCCGACGCGATGCTCCCGCGACGCCTCCTTTCCCGCGGCCTGCTGGCGGGAGCGATCGCGAACTTCGGCTTGTCGGGTGTGTTGTTCGTGCTTTCGCTGTATTTTCAGGAGTTCCGCGGCTATTCACCGTCATCGACGGGGCTGGCATTCCTGCCCTTGACGATCCCGACGGCGTTCAACCCGATCTTCACGGGCCGCCTGGTGGCCCGGATCGGCCCGCGCATCCCGGCGGTATCGGGTTTCGCGTTGATGTCATCAGGCACGCTCCTCCAGGCGTTCGCACCCGGGCTTTCGGTGATGGCGTTGGCACTGCTGGGTTTCGGAGTATCGCTGGCCATCCCATCGCTGCTGACATCGGTGGTCGGCTCGGCCCCACCCGAGCTGGCGGGCATCGCGGGTGGAGCGCTCAACGCGTCCCGCCAGACGGGCGCCGCCCTGGGCGTGGCCATCCTCGGAGCGTTGCCGGCCGTCACGGTCGCACTGCTCGCGGCAGCGATCCTCCTCGCGGTGGGAGCGGTCATCTCGGTGATGATCACGAACTAGATCGACTGTCCTCTTTTTATCATTTTTTTGGACAGTCCGACTATTCTGGCCACTTTTTTGTCCTGTTGTACCGGTGCCGGGAATGCCATCATCGACCGCGTGCCGGGATACGAGTACGACGTGTTCATCAGCTACAGCAGTGTCGGGAGCGCGCCGAAATGGCTGCGCAACAACTTCTACCAGAAGTTCATGGACTGCCTGCACGACCAGGTCGCGCCCGCGCCGCGGGTGTTCCTCGACAAGGGAATGGCTCGTGGCGTGCACTGGCCCGCGGAACTGCAGAAAGCGTTGCGGCACAGCAAGATCATGATCGCGGTGCTCTCGCCGCCGTACTTCGAGTCGCCGTGGTGCCTCGCTGAATGGCGGAGCATGCGCGCGCGGGAGAACCTGCTCGGCCTGGCCAGTCCGCAATGCCCGCAGGGATTGATCTACCCCCTGCTCTACTCGGACTCGGAAAACTTTCCCGACGAAGAGGGATTGCAGCGGGCCTGGTGGAACTTCAAGGAGCTGGCTCTCCCGGACAAGGTTTTCCAGGAGAGCCGGGACTGGCTCCTCTTCCACCAGCGGGTGTGCGATGTCGCGCGGGACGTCGTCGAGCTGGTGCAGCAGGTGCCCGACTGGCGGCCGGACTGGCCGGTCATCGACGTGCCCAAGCCGTTGCTGCTGCCGCAGCCGTCGATTCCGAGGTTCAGCCGATGACCGGGACCGTCGTCACCTTCTATTCGTACAAGGGTGGCGTCGGGCGGAGCTTCACGCTGGCCAACGTCGCCGTGCTGCTCGCCCGCTGGGGCTTCCGGGTCCTCACGATCGACTGGGACCTGGAAGCGCCCGGCCTGCACCACTACTTCGGCAAGCTCTTGCCCAAGTCGCCCCGGGGCGGCGTGGTCGACCTCGCCTACGACTTCCTCGCCGGCGCGGATCGGCCGTCCGACCACGCACTTCGGCTCGAGCTCGAAGACGGCGTGGTCGCGCTGCTGGCCGCCGGCCGCGACGACAGCGACTACACCGGCCGGGTCCAGGGCATCGACTGGGAAGACCTCTACCGGCGCGGGTTCGCCGAATTCCTCGAGCGGTGCCGGGCGGAGTGGACCGAGCACTACGACTTCGTGCTGATCGACAGCCGGACCGGGATCTCCGACATCGGCGGGATCTGCACCGCGCACCTGCCCGACCAGCTGGTCGTCCTGTTCACGGCCAACCGGCAGAGCGTCGACGGCGTCGTCGACATCGCGCGGCGCGCCGACGACGCCCGCGACCGGATGCCGTACGACCGCCCGCCGCACCTCGTGCTCCCCATCCTGTCCCGCCTGGACAACCGGGTGGAGTACGAGCGGGCCGAGGCGTGGCAGCAGTCGTGCGCGGAGGCCACCGCGCCGCTGTTTCGCAACTGGCTCGCCAAGAGCGTGACGCAGGACCTGATGCTGCGGCACCTGACCGTGCCGTACGTCTCGTACTGGAGTTTCGGCGAGCAGCTCCCGGTGCGGGAGGAGCGGACACCGTCGTCGGACCAGATCTCGTTCGCCTTGGAGACGGTCGCCGCGGTCATCGCGCAGCAGTTCGACCGCACGGACCTGCTCGCGGACAACCGGGACGCCTACGTGGCCGCGGCCCGCACGCAGCGGCGGTCGTACAACCTGGACCTGCTGGTGTCGGTCCCGCGGCCGGAGCCGCAAGCCGCTGCCGCGCTCATCAACGAGTTGCGCACCCTCGGACTCCAGGTGGACCGGTCGCTGTCGGGTGACCCGGAGTTCCTCGAGCTGACCGGCGACCCGGCCAAGCACCTGTGCCTGGTGGTGGACGGCGAGGTGAGCCGCTGGCAGGCGACCGAGGCGGAGCGGTTCCTGCGCCACGCGCTGGACGCCGACAGCGACCGGCGGCTGTTCTGCGTGCTCACCCGCCGGACGTACCCCGAGCAGCTGCCGACGTTCCTGCGCAACCTGCGGCTCTTCAAGCTGGACGCGCACACCCGGCCCCGCCAGGTGGCGCGTCAGCTGCACGAAATCATCACCGATGCCCCGTCCGGGCGTGCCGACTCGGACCGCGCCGCCCTCCAGGACGCGGGTGCGGTCCTGCGCGCGGTGCCGGAGAAGGTGACCCACACCGGCCGGTGGGCGCTCATCGAGCAGACCGTCGCCGACATGACCACGGCGCTGGACACCGGCGACCTGGCGCTGCTCAAGGACTTGACAGTGGACCTGGAGCAGCTGAACCACGTCCGCGCGAACGGCAGCCACTGCCTGCCCCCGGACGGGCTCCGTCCCCGGATCGGCGAGCTGCTCGGCCGGATCGATCGTCGCACCAAGAGCTCGACCAAGTGAGGAGTGGGGAATGGCGGAGAAGTACGGAAGCCCGGAGCGGGCGACGCTGCTCGTTCTGCTGGTGAACGGCGGGGAGATGCCCAATGCGATTCTGCGGAAGGAGCACGGGGTCGACCTCAGCCCGGCGGGGCGCGACAAGCTGAACACGGCGAAGCTTCTCGAAACCACGAAGGTGGGCAGCCGGCTCTTCCACAAGATCACGCCTGCGGGCGAGAACTGGTGTGAGCAGGAGATGGCGGGCATCGAGGCGCCGCCGCGGTCCAGTGGCCTGGTCCGGATCCTGTTCGACGTGCTGAAGTTTTACGTGCGTTACGCGCGGGAGAAGAAGGTCCGGCTCGCCGACCTGATCGGCACGCCGCCGGATCCCGGGGAAGCCGGAAAACCCCAGGAACCCGAGGATCTCGAGGACATGATCCGCCGGGTCTACCTGGAGCTGGCGACCCGGCCGAAGGAATGGATCCGCCTGGCCCGGCTTCGCCCGAAGCTCAACGGCGCCGAAAAGGCCGAAGTCGACCAGACCCTGCTGCGGATGATGAAGACCGAGCTCGTGCACTTGTCCCCGGACTCCGATCGCAAGGGCCTCACTGATGCGGACCACGCCGCGGCGATCCGGATCGGCAAGGAGGACAAGCACTTCGTGTTGATCGAGGAATCATGACGGAGGAACAACAGCGGCAAGCGCTGGCCGCGGTCAGGTTCAACTCCGCCGAGACCCCGGACGACGTCTGGGGCATCTCGCCGTCCCATGTGGACGGACTGCACACGCGGGCCGGGAACCGGATCCGCGCGAGCATCCTGGACGCGAAGAACAGCCGGGGCCCGAGCCCCATCGGTCTCACCCTGCAGGGGCAGAAGGGCGTGGGCAAGACCCACCTGCTCGGCCGGGTCCGGCAGGCCGTCCAGCAGGAGGGCGGCTACTTCTTCCTCATCGACCTCACCACCGGGGACGCGTTCTGGGACGACGTCCTGCGCGCCATGCGCAGCGAGTTGTGGCGCCCGGACGACGAGGGTGAGCTCCAGCTGATCAAGCTGCTGCAGCGGCTGTGCGACAAAGCCGAGGTGCCCGAGCCGGTGGCGAAGGTGGTGCTCGGCAACGCGCCGCTCACCGTCGAGGACCTGAACGGTTTCCTCGGCGCGGTCCGGCGAGTCGACGCCCAGGTGGCCGTCGAATGCGCGGACACCCTCCGCGCGCTCGTGCTCTACGCGGCCGCCGACGCCGAACAGATCACGACCGGCAAGGACTACCTGTCGGGATCGGTGGACGACGACCGGAGGAAGGCACGTAGGGCGTGGGGGCTGCCCGCGGATCCGAAACCGCGGCGCGAGCTCGTCGTGGCGATCGCCCGGGTGCTCGCGCTGACCGGGCCGAGCGTGGCCGCGATCGACCAGCTGGACTCGTTGATCGCCAGGACCGTCGACGGGCCCACCGCCGGCGAGCTCGCGGTCATCGCCGACGGCTTGATGCAGCTGCGGGAGACGACCCGGCGGACGGTGTCCATCGTGGCGTGCCTGCCCAGCACGTGGATGCGGCTGCAGAAGGTGGCGCCCGACTCGTTCGAGGACCGGTTCACCGAAACCCCGATCCTGGGTGCCATCGTCGATCCGGAACTCGGCCGGGCGCTGGTGGAGAAGTGGCTGGGCGTGGTCTACGCGAGCATCGGGTTCACGCCCCCGCACCCCGCGTGGCCTGTCGCGGCGCGGGCTTTCGGCGACTCGTGGAGCGGCTACACACCGCGTCAGCTGCTGCGGCGAGTTCAGGAACACGCCGAAGCGTGCCTGTACGGCAAGATCCGCGAGCTGTCCTCGTTCGACGAAGAACCGATCGAACCGGTCGAAGTCCCGGAGAAGGCCGGGCCGGAGCCGCGCTACTACGCGGAATTCGACCGGGAGTTCGCGGAGCTGCGCAAGAAGGCCGACCTGACCGCGATCCTGAGCTACCACAACGAGGACAGCGTGATGCCCGGTCTCCTGCAGGCCGGCTTGCGGTCGTGGATCACCGAGTTCGGCAACGACGACAAGTCGTGGGAGACCGCACCGCCCGCGGACGGAGTGGGGGATCTGCACGCCGGCTTGCTGCGGGTGCTGAACGAGAAGGACGACGTCAAGGAACGCTGGATGTTCCGGGCCTTCGCGCCACAGCACGGCAACCGGGTGCTGCGCCGGGTGCACAACGCGATCGACGCGGCCGGCATCCGCGACGGCGTCCGCGACCGGCACCTGGTGCTGATCCACCACGGCGCGAAGGGCTGGACGGGCGGCAAGACCAAGGTCGTGGTCGGCGACCTGGCCCGCGCGGGCAGCCCGCGCGTCGAGATGAGCAAGGACGACATCCGGACCCTCTGGGCGCTCAGCCGGATGCTCACCAAACAGAGCTACGAGCTGCTGAACTGGCTGGTCGCCCGCAAACCGGCGAGCCGGACGAGCCTGCTGCGGCAGATCCTGCCCGGCCCGGGACAGTCCCGCAGCAACCAGCGGGAAACCCGTCCGCCGCCGACGGCCGAGGTGTCGAAAACCGGGACGCCGGACCGCAAGCCCGGCGCCATCACCCTCGGCGTCGACGGCGAAATCACCATCGAACTCGAGTCCCTCCGCAAGCACGCCGTCATCTTCGCCGGCTCCGGTACCGGGAAAACCGTCCTCCTCCGCCGCATCATCGAAGAATGCGCCATCCAAGGCGTCTCGGCCATCGTCCTCGACCCGAACAACGACCTCGCGAGGCTCGGCGACCCCTGGCCGGAACCACCGAAGGACTGGCGGCCCGGCGACGCGGACTGCGCCGCCGACTACCTCGCCAACACCGAGGTCGTCGTCTGGACTCCCGGGCGGGCCGCCGGGCGGCCGCTCAGCTTCCACCCCCTTCCCGACTTCGCCGGGGTGAGGGACGACGAAGACGAGTTCGCCGCAGCCATCGAAGCAGCCGTGGCGCGGCTGATCCCGCACGCCCGACTGACCGGCGCGGCAAAGGGAGCCGCCCGCGGAAAAGCCGTCCTCAGAGAAGCGCTGATGCACTACGCGAGAAAGGATTCTCGCAGCCTCTCCGAGTTCGTCGACGTCCTCGCCGACCTGCCCATCGGCGTCAGCAAACTTGCCACCGGCACGAAGACCGCCGCCGACCTGGCCGAGACGCTGCGGGCCGCGATGGTCAACGATCCGCTGCTCGGCGGGGCCGGCGAACCGGCCGATCCCGCGGTGCTGTTCACGCCGTCGCCGGGCAAGCGGGCGCGGATCTCCGTTGTCAGCTTCATCGGGCTGCCGTCGGAGGAACAGCGGCAGGGCTTCGTCAGCCAGCTCCAGCTGGAGGTGTTCGCCTGGATCAAGCGCCACCCGGCGGCCGACCGGCCCCTCGGCGGGCTGTTCGTCATGGACGAAGCCCAGACGATCGCGCCGTCCGGGGCCGGGACCGCGAGCACGCAAAGCACCATCATGCTCGCCTCCCAGGCCCGCAAGTACGGGCTCGGCCTGCTCCTCGCGACGCAGGCGCCGAAGGGCCTGCACAACCAGATCACCGGCAACGCGACGACGCAGTTCTTCGGCCGGCTGAACAGCCCGGCGCAGGTCGCCGCCGCGAACGAAATGGCCAGGGCCAAGGGCAGCACCGTCGGGGACATCTCGCGGCTGGAACGCGGGCAGTTCTACGTCACCGGCGAGACGTTCGGGTTCCGCATCATGCGGGCCCCGCTCTGCCTGAGTCACCACCCACCCAGCCCGTTGCGCCTGGAAGAGGTCCTCGACCGGGCTCGCGACGGCCGCTGACGAAAGAGGCCGCGCTCCGAGGGGGAGCGCGGCCTCTTTTGTGCGTTGACTGTTTCCTGTTGTAGCAGGAAACAGTCAACGCCTTGTTGTCGAAACGCTGATGACGAATCCTGATTGCAGGGCGCGGAAATTCCGCAAAAAGCCCTGAACAATCACCACCTCCAAGGAGGATTCGTCATGTCCAAAAAGCTGGCCAGAATCGGCGGCCCGGTGCTCGCGCTCTGCATCCTTGCCGCCGCTCCGGTGATCGGCTCCACCTCGGCGTACGCGGACGGCGACGGCGGCACCCCGCCGCCGCCCACCACCAGCACGCCGCCCCCGGCGGGCACCGACGGCAACCCCTGGCACGGTTGACGTGCGCCGGGCCGGCCGTGAACCGGCCGGCCCGGAATGCGTCACCGGGGGCCGCAAGCGCATTCCAGCGCGGCGCGTTCGTCACGCACTTCGCCGGCTTCCGGCAAATCGAGCTCGTCGAATTCGGCTTCGGCCGCGGACCAATGCGCCAATGCCCGGGAATGCTCGCCCATCGCGTGGAGCGTTTCGGCGACACCGCGATGAGCGCGCGCCCGGTAAGCGCGGTTCCCACTGCCGTCGGCCAGGTCCAAAGCCGCTTCGCACGCCGTGAGCGCGTCCCGCTGGGCGCCCCGGGCGAGCGCGGTCGCGCCGCGGTCGAGGTAGAGCTGGGTGCGCAGGTCGGCGTCCGGCACGTTCGCCGCCACCTCGCGAGCCTTGTCGTGGTAGCGCACCGCCTGGGGGAACCGGCCCTGCTGCCGGTGCACGTTCCCGATGTTGTTCAGCGCGTACGCCTCGACGCAGTGGTCCCCGACCTCGGCGGCGTGCGCGTGCGCCTCCGTGTAACTGGCCAGCGCCTCCGGGAGCAGACCCAGGTTCTCCTGCACGGAACCGAGGTTGTTCAGGGCGTGCGCCACACCCTGGACGTGGCCGATGTCGCGCAGCATCCGCGCGGCCGCCGAGTGCTGGCGCAGGGCGACGTCGAGGTTGCCGTGCAGCTCGTTCAGGTAGCCGAGCATGCTCAGCGCGTGGGCCTCGCCCCGCCGGTCCTCGCTCTGCTCGTACTTCGCCAGTGCGGCCTCGAGGTGGGCGATCGCCTGCTCGTGCTTGCCCAGCTCCATCGTCGGAATCGCGAGCGCGCACAACGTCGCCGCTTCGCCCCGCGTGTCACCGAGGCGGCGCCACTTCGGCAGCGCTCGGGCGGCCAGCTCCAGTGCCTCCGCGAGCTGCCCGCGCCGGTCGTGCGCGGTGGCCAGCCGGAGCAGCACGTGCGCCTGGCCGTAGTCGTTGCCCGGATCGGCCGAGACGGTCTCCCACGCGAGGTCGAGGGTGTCGATCCAGTCCTCGAACTGGTTGGTCGTGTTGAAGTAGCGCCACAACAGCACGGCCAGCCGCCACGTGTGCTCGGGCAGGTCGTGCCGGGCGGCGTAGCGGATCGCGGCCACGAGGTTGTCGCGCTCGGCGGCGATCCACCGCAGTCCGGCGTCGGCGTCGGCGAAGTCCGGGGTCACCGCGCAGGACCGGTCGGATGCGGGCAGCTGCGCGCGGTCGAAGGGGTACGCGGCGCCGACCGCGGCCGCCAGCGTGACCAGGTAGAAGTCGAGCAGCCGCACCAGCGGCCGCCCGGGTGCCGGCTCGCCGGCCGCGAACTCCTTGAGCGGGTCCAGCATCTGGTACCGCTCCGGCGCGGCCTCCTCCAGGAGGCTGACCTCGTGCAGGTCGTCGAGCAGCAGCCGGGCCTCGGCGACGTCGCAGCCGGCGAGAGCGGCGCCGCCGGCGACGCCGACGTCCGGCCCGGGCAGGCTGCCGAGCAGCCGGAACATGGCGCGCTGCGGCTCGCCGAGCTGCTGGTAGGAGACCCGGACGGCGGCGATGCCGTCGGCGTCGTCCGTGCCCCAGGGGCCGTTCTCTTCGAGCAGCCGGAGCAGGTGATCCAGCGGCCACCGGTCGTGCCGCCGGAACAGCGCGGCCGCCACCCGGATCGGCATCGGCAGGAAGCCGCAGCGCTTGACGATCAGCGCGACCTCGGCCGCCCGGCCGCGCACCCGCGGCGGGTCGGTCAGCGCGTGGAACAGCTCGGCCGCTTCCTCCGGCGGCAACGGCGAAAGCCGGATGTTCTCCCCGGTGTCGGCGTCGCCCATCCGCCGGCTGGTGACGACGGCGAGGCAGCCCCCGGTCTCGGGCAGCAGCGGCCGGATCTGCTCCGGCGACGCGGCGTTGTCCAGCACGACCAGCGTGCGGGTGCCCCACAACGTCGTCTGGTAGAGCGTGGCCTTCCGGCCCACGGTGGCCGGGATCTGCTCGGCCGGCACGCCGAGCTCGATCAGCAGCTCGGTGAGCGCGTCGCCGACGCTGGTCTCGGGGACGCCGGGGGTGAACCCGTTGAGACGGGCGAGGAGCTGGCCGTCGGGGAAGCGGTCACGCAGGCGGTGCGCCGCTTCGACGGCGAGGCCGGTCTTCCCGACGCCGGGTGCGCCGCTCACCCAGACCGCGTGGCGCCCGGCCGCGGCGGCCGTCTCGATCGTGGCGATTTCGGCGGCGCGGCCGGTGAACCCGCCGGGCCTCGAGGGCAGTGAGCTGGGCAGTTCGCCGTGTTCGGCGCGCGCGGCGAGGTTGCGCAGCACGGGCCCCGGTTCCATGCGCAGCCCGGCGAGGGCGTCGCGGGTGCTGTTGAAGACGCGCAGCGCGCCGACCCGGTCGCCGCCCGCGAGCAGGGCGCGCATGAGGAGTTCGGCGTGCTTCTGGCCGGCCGGATCGGACCGGACGAGCGGCCGCAGCCGGTCGCGCGCCGAGCGGTGGCCGCCGGTGGCCAGCTCCAGCTCGGCGAGGTCGCCGACGGCGTCGGGCAGGCTCTCCTCCGGGAACACGACCTCGGGCCCGCCGACGCGGTCGATGTCGATGTCCTCGAGGAACCGCCCGCGCCACAGGCCGACGGCCTCCCGCAGCAGCTCGATCTTCCGGCGCGGGTCGTCGGTTCGCCCCGCTTCGGCGCGCAACCGGCCGAACCGGACGGTGTCGAGCTGGTCGTCGCCGACCCGCAGGAGATAGCCGGTCGGCGTCGTCTCGATGCCGACACCGCCGGCTTGGACGACGTCGCGCAACCGCTTGATGTAGCCGCGGACCAGGGTGGGTTTCGTCTCCCGGCCGGTCCAGACGATCTCGGTGAGCCGCGCGGTCGACACCGGCTTGTTCGCGTTCAGGAGCAGCACCACGAGGACGAACCGCTGCTGCTGGTCACCCAGCTGCACCGGCACGCCGTCGTGCCACGCCTCCAGCGGGCCGAGCATCCGGAACTCCACGCAGCCTCCCCGGCCGTCAGCTTGCTTTCCCCGATTGGTGTCGCGCAATCGGCCGTTGGAGTTTCGGTAATCCGCATTTCTTGCACGTTCGATACACACCGGGTTGCGAGACTCCGCCGGTCGAATCAGGGGTGAAGGAGAAACCGGTATGGGGTCCGACGTGTTGCCGTGTTACGTGGCGTGCGACGTATCGCTTTCGATGGCCGACCACATCGACGAGCTGAACAGGGGACTGCGCGAGTTCCGCGGGGCGGTCCACGCCGACGCGTCGGTCGGCGACCGGGTGCTGTGCAGCGTGCTCGGCTTCGGGGAGAAGCCCAAGGTGGTGCAGCGGATGCTGCCCATGGACGACCTGGTGGACCTTCCCACGCCCGGGGCGTGCGCGGGAACGAACTTCGGACCGGTGTTCACCTACCTCCGCGACACGATCGACGGCGACGTCGCCGGGCTGGAGCAGCACCGCCTGCGGGTGCACCGCCCGCTGGTGTTCTTCCTGTCCGACGGCCAGCCGACGGACCCGGTGACGTGGCCGGCGGCGTTCACGGCGCTGTGCGACCCGGCGTGGTCGCGCTGTCCCCGCGTGGTGGCGTTCGGGGTGGGCGACGCGGACGAGGAGGCGCTGGGCCGCATCGGCACGTTCCGCACGTACCTGAGCCGCGACGGCATCCGCCTGGGGACGGCGCTGATCGCCTCGGTGATGCACGTTCTGTCCACTTCCGGTCCACCGCCCGGCCGCACTCTGTCCTGAAGGGGGTCAGCCATGGAAACGCACTGAAGGAGAACGACTGTGGAGCGTTCTGAGCTGGTCCAAGAGCTGAAGACGCTGCGTAAGGGGCGCGGGTTGGCGGGCCGCGTCGAGGACCGGGTCGGACCTCGTCTTCGTTCGGCGTGCGCGGTCGCGGCCGACGACGGAATGGTGGCGATCCGCGACAAGGTGGGCGGCCGCCTGTCCCAGCTGGCGGCGGACCTCCCGGAGGACCTGCGGGTGGCGGCACTGGCGGCCTTCGCGATCTGCGCGGAGGCCCGCCAGCCGCTGTACCAGGAAAGGGTCCGCTGGGCGGCGCTCCGCCTGGACCGCGACCCCCGAACGGTCCGGCGCCGCGTCGACGAGGCGATCGACCTGCTGGCGGAGCTGGCTTGGTCTTCCACTCCTGCCGCGGCTGCCGCGCCTGTCGCGGGCGATAACTGGCACACGGCTTCGCTGGCTGTCGCGCTCGTGCTGGACCAGCCTTCGCCTGTGGTTCTCGAGCAACGCCGGATCGTCGCCGATCAGGAGGGGCTCCGGTCTCTGGACCTGGCGGTGTCGCTTCCCGCCGGACGCCCCTCGGCCACTGTTCTCTACGGCGGGACTTTGGTGGACCGCGGGATGGAGACGTCCTCCCGTTGGGGATATGGGCTGGAGCTGCCGCGTGCGTTGTCCCGGGGCGAGTCGTTCGACTACGCGGTCATGTTCCGGCCGCCGTCGCTGCGGCCGTACATGGTGTCCGTGCCGCGGCAGCCGTGCGATGAGTTCGACCTGCGGGTCCGGTTCGGCCGGGTTCCGCCGCCGGACGTCTGGGCGCTGGACGGAGCGTTCCAGCGGGACGTGTCGGATCCGGGTTACCTGGGCCGTCGGGAACAGGTGGATTCCTCGGGTGAGATCCATCTGCGATTCCGCGGCCTCACGCCGGGCTTGGCCTATGGAGCGAGGTGGGAGTCGCCAGACCATCTGGCAGAGTCGCGCGCGTGAGCGAATACCAGTACTACGAATTCCTGGCCGTCGACCACGAACTCGACGACGACCAGCAGGCGGAGCTGCGGGCCTTGTCGACCCGCGCGGACATCACCGCGACGAGGTTCACGAACGAGTACCACTGGGGCGACTTCGGCGGCAATCCCATGACCATGATGGAGCGCTACTTCGACGCTCACCTGTACTTCGCCAACTGGGGCACCCACAGCCTGATGATCAAGCTTCCTGAGCAGTTCCTCGATCTCGACACCGCTCAGGCCTACTGTCCGACCGACTCGGTCAGTGCCTGGCGGCACGATTCGCACGTCATCCTCAGCCTGTGTTCCGACGACGAGGAGGGTGGCGGCTGGGACGAAACCGACGAGACCCGGCTGAGTGAGCTGATCCCGATTCGCGCGGACCTCGCGGCCGGCGACCACCGGGCGCTCTACCTGGGCTGGCTGGTCGCCGCCCAGACCGAACTCGACGAAGACGAACTCGAACCGCCGGTACCGCCGGGACTGAACCGGCTGACCCGCTCGCTGCGCGCGCTGGCCGAGTTCCTCCGAATCGACGACGACCTCCTGACCGTCGCCGCCCAGGCCAGTGGCCGGCCGCGCGACGACGGACTCGCCGAATTCGTCAAGGGCCTGCCCCAGCAGGAGAAAGACGCGCTGCTGGTGCGATCGGTGACCGGCGACCCGCACGTGACAGCAGAGGTGCGCCGCCGCTTCCGGCGCCGGAATGCCGCCGCACCCGCCGCCGGCACCCGCACGGCGGGCGAGCTGCTGGAGGCAGCGTCGGCCCGGCGCACCGAGCGGGAGGGAGTGGCCACCGCTCGCGCCGCGGCGGAAGCCTTGCTCAGGGGCCAGACGCGCGCCGAGGCACGGGAGCTGCGACTCGAGGCACTCGCCGCGGACGAAGAGAACGCGTGGCGCAAGGTCGCCGCTTTGATCGAGAACAAGCGGCCCGCCGACTACGACAACGCGGTCGTGCTGCTCGCCGATCTCAAGGCTGTCAGCGCTCGAACCGGCGAAACCGCGACATTCGCCGAGCGCTTCGAAGGCCTGCGTACCGAACACCGTCGCAAGCCGAGCCTGCTGGAGCGGTTCGAGCGTTCCGGCCTCTAAACACCCACGACATAACCGAAACGCAGCAAGGCTTTGCGGAACTTCGGCTCCTGGTTCTGGGGGACGGCAAGGTGTCGGTCGCCGATCAAACGGCAAAGCGGACGGAGTCGACGATCGTGCGCGATGAGCGCGGCCGTCGCGGGTTCGGCGCACTCGATCAGGCGAATGGCCCCGAGATCGGTGAGCTGCCCGATCCGGTGCCGGACGTCGGAGATCAAGGTCGTCAACGCGCCGGGCAATTCGTGCTCGGTCCGTTCGCCGAGGAACCGCGTGAATTCGTCGAGGTCCCGCCCCGCGTCGACACCGGACAAGAGGGTGGTCGCGGAGACGGTCCAGACGTGGTCGGCGGTCTGTTCGGAGAAAGCGGACAGGGTGAGCCGATCGGCAGCCGAGAGCCGCGTGGTGGCGACGACGTCGAGATTCGGCAGTACCTTGAGGGGCCGGACATCCGGTTCCGAGGCAACCGGCGGTTCGTAGGTGTCGGTCAAACCGAGAACGTAGGCGCCCAGCGCGTTCAGGCGAATGGCCAGAAGCCCGTCATAGCGGCTCAGGGCTTCGATGTCCTCGCCACCCCAGTTGTCGCGGAAGTCGTCACGGGCCCCGGCCGGGTGGACGAAGTCGAGGTCGATCAACCCGAGCGTCCCCGCGTACTCGAAGAGGACAGCGAGGGTGTAGCGGCCTTGGAGCAGCTCCCACTTGGCGAAGCCGGCGTAACCGAAGCTGCCGTACTCGGGATCCTCGAGGTACAACTTCCACAACGCGCGCTCGGAACGCGCGATGGTCGGGCTCGTGTGGCCGCGGCGCATCTTCATGAAGAACGCGTCCACGTCCAGCCATTCGCCCACCGGGCACTTCGCCAGTGCTTTCGCGACCATCTGACGCCGGGTCGTGGCCGCGGTCAGCACGTTGGCCGAGCGCTGGCCCTTGATCCTCTCGACGCGGCTGAACTCGTCGATCACCGCGTGAGTCAACCAGCGTTGCCAGAGCAGGCGGATGGTGTCGGGTCCCGGCGCGGCCAATGCGTCTCGGCCCGCGGAGGTCAGCCGCAGCCTGCTGCGCTCCACCTTCGCGAGGCCGCCTGCCTGGAGCAGCAGAGGCCAGGCGAAGGCCGCGATCGCGTCATCGACGTAGAAATCACCGTCGACGAGGTGTTCCGCGATCGCTTCCACGGTCGCTGCCGCGGGCAGTGAAGTCCGGTCGCTGGCCTTCAGCTGCCCTTCCGCGCACAGTTCGAGCATCGTGCGCAGGTTCGCCACCCCTTCCTGCTCGGTCGGGAGCAACCAGCGTTCTTCGTCGTCGTTCATTTCGCGCCCGCGTTCACTCATGGGAGGTCAGGATCGGGATGTTCGGCGGCGAACCGGGCGGCGGTGTCGCGGTCGACGAGCGCGTTGTCGGCAAGCCATTCGACCGCGCGACGTCGCGCCCGGACGTCGCTGAACGCGTGCCAGGCCGGGAGAAGCTCCGGGTGCTCTTCGTACAACTCGTCCTTGAAGCGGCGAAAGGCGCCCATACCCCGGATAGCTCTCGGCAGCCGCCGGCCGGCCCGCTCGTCGCTGACACCTTCCGCGAAGTCCGCCATGTCCTGGTACCAAACGTAGGACGGCAGCGGCTGGATCGCGATCAGATCCAGCTCATCCAGGTCGACCGGGTGCTCACCGTCGATCCCGCCGTCCGCGGTCCAGAACCCCAGCTCGCCGGTCCGGGGGTCGACCAGGTGGAAGTACTCGAAGTCGGTCTGGTCCTGCAGGGCTGTCCCGATTTCTTCGAGGTCGAACTTGTCCAAGCCGAGCATGCGGAAAGCCTATCCCCGGCGGGTGAGTACCGTAGCCGACCGTGGCTGATACCTCCCTCACCGCGGACTCGCCGTTCGTCGATGTGATCGCCGCCGTACTGGCCGAGCGCGGACCGATGATCGAAGAGCGGCTCGTTTCCGCCCTGCGCGACGGCGGTGTGGCTCTGGACGACGATCCGGAGGACGCACTGATGGAGGCGTTGGACGACGGTGCCGGGCTGCTGACGGTGCTGGCCGACGGCAGGTGGGCCTCCGTGCCCGCACTGCTGGCGGGCAGGGTGTTCACGCACCGGCTGACCGCGCCCGAGGTCGAGCACGACTTCCTCGAGTCAGAGCCCGATCTGACCTTGGCCGACACGCTGGTCCAGCGTGCCGAGTACCAGCGACTGGTCGACGGCTCACCGGTGGTCCCGGTGTATCCGGAATTCGACGTCGAGACGCTGGCCGGGCGAGGTGTCCCGCCGGACGTCATCGGCGTCTCCGGGGCTCTGTTGCTCCCGCCCGGTCATCTTCGCGGGCGGGGACTGTCCGAGGGTGATGTCGTCGCGTTGCGGATTACCGAAGACGGGCTGCTGCTGGAGGCCGGCGCCGGCGAGGCGATGCCGGAGGGTCGGCTGGCCGCCTTGGGACGTGAGCTGCAAGACGCGCTCGCCGAGAGTCCTGATGGGCCGGTGGAGCTGCACGAGGCGCTTTTGGTGGCATGTGCGTGCGACCCGGTGTTGTTCACGGAGCCGCTTCCGCCGCTGCGCGAGGCAATGACTGCCTGCGGGCTGGCGTACGACGACGAATGGCTGGCCCCAGCGGGATTCGATTTCCGGCGGTGGCGGGCGGACGCGCGTCGAACGGACATCGCGCTGCAGCACGGCCTCGACGACGAAGCGGCGTTCGCGGTCCTGGTGATCCTCACGCGGTACGAAGAAGCCGCCGATGATGGGGTGGGCTCGCAGGCCGGCCTCGACGACGCCACGTTCAGCGCGGCAGTGTCGTTCTTGGCCGAGGTGCCAGTAGCCGAAGCGGTCCTGGCGGAAGTCTCCGCGAATGACCCGGAGAGCGCGGTGGCGCTGCGGATGTTCGCCGAGGCACTCGAGCCGAACGTACCGCGCGAGGTCCGGCCGGCGTTGCGGTGGCTACGCGGCAAGGCCTGTGAACGGCTGGGTGACGTGGCTGCTGCCGAGGCCGAATACCAGGCTGCCGAGTCTCTGGATCCGCAGTGGCCGCCGGCACTCTACGCACTTGCCCGCATCGCGAGTGATCGCGGCGATGCCGCCCGGGGACTCGCATTGCTGCGCCGCGCCGACGCCCCACCGGACGACGTTCTGGTCGAACTCCTCGAGCGATTCCAGGTCGAGCCCCGCACCGACATCGGCCGCAACGATCCCTGCTGGTGCGGGTCCGGTCGCAAGTACAAGAAATGTCACCTCCAGCGTGAAACGCTGACGCTGGACGATCGTGCGTCGTGGCTGTACCGGAAGGCGGGTCTGTTCCTGGGTGACGGTCCGTGGCTCGGCGCGATGCTGGCGGCAGCGGAGGTCCGGGCCGAGTTCTCCGCCGACAGTCCCGATGCCCTGTTCGATGCCCTGGGTGACCCGCTGACCGCGGACGCGGTCCTGTTCGAGGGCGGCGTGTTCGCCGAGTTCGTGGCTACCCGGGGCGCCTTGCTGCCCGAGGACGAGCGGTCGCTGGCCGAGCAATGGCTGCTCCTCGAGCGATCGTTGTACGAGATCGAGCAGGTCCGCCCCGGTGAGGGCTGCACGGTCCGCGACGTGCGCACGGGCGACGTCCACCAGATCCGCGAGCGGATGGCCAGCCGGCAGCTCAAGAGCGGCATGCTGATCTGCGCCCGGGTCGTGCCGACGGGCGAAACCGAGCAGATCTTCGGCGGCATCGAACCGGTGGCGCTGCACGAGCGCGACGAACTCATCGCGCTCCTGGATTCGACACCCGAACCGACTACCCTGATTTCCTTCTTGACCAGGCGATTCGCGCCGCCGGCAGTGCAAAACACCGAAGGCGAACCGTTGGTGCTCTGCGAAGTCACCCTGCGAACCGACGACCCGGCGGCGCTCGCCGCCGGGCTGGACGAGACATACGCGCGCGACGGCGACACCTGGCACGAGCACACCGCCACAAGTCACATCCGGGCCACCCTCCGCATCGACGGCCACGAACTGGCGGTGCAGGCCAACAGCGAAGCCCGCGTCGACCGCGTGCTCGCAGTACTCCGCACGCTCGACCCGAAGCTGACCGTCGTGAACGAGTCCCGCCAACCCGCGCAAGAGGCCGCCGGCAGCTCGTCATTTGCGGATTCGCCGCCAGCCGCCGTCCCCGAGGCCACGGCGATCCTCGACCGGTTCATCCGCGACTACGAGCAGCAGTGGCTCGACGAGCCGATCCCCGCTCTGTCCGGCTACACCCCGCGCCAGGCAGCGGCAGATCCCACCCGTCGCGGCGACCTGATCCGCCTCCTCGCCTCCTTCCCCGAGACTCACGGCGAGCCCGGTGCCATGAATTGCGACCGCCTACGCGCTGCTCTCGGCCTCGAGTAAGCAATTCTTCCCGGACCCGGTGAAGAATGGCGCCCGCCATGGACTTTTGACCAAGCTGGCGGCCAACACGACCAGCCCGGCGGCGGCCGAGCTGGTCCGAGTTCGACCTTTAACGCCGACTTGCTCGACAGAAGCACGTCCGGCTTCGCCGGGTGGTAGAGCAGCCGGTCCGAATCCGAGAAGTACGCGCAAGCGGAAGCAGGGCGGACTGTCCTGTCGCAGCCGGCATCCGGCGACAAGCGGGCTCGAATCTCGCCGAAAGCGGCAAGACTCCGTCGACGCATATTTCGGCATTGGACTTCTCAGCCTTGTGTTCGCTGGTTTCGCCATTTGGGTGGCGTTCGCCATCCCCATTGGTCACGGATCATGCCCATCGCCGCGGCTGTAGTCGCGCTGGCCGCGAACCACTGCCTGCGCAACGCGAATCGCCGTGGCGAAACCATGCTGATCGCTGTGGTGACCCTGGTGTCCATCGTGGCCTCGGGGGCAATGCTCGACGTCGCCTTACGCCTGGCCCGTGCTTGACACCGACTTGAGGGTGCCCCCGGCAGGATTCGAACCTGCGACACCCGCTTTAGGAGAGTAGGCCACAGCGTCGACTATGGCCTCTACCTGCAACATTGTCCTCACCGTTCTCGGTGGTGCCCTCCTGAACATCACCAGGCAGCAGCGTTTCGGGTCATGAAATGGGTCATGAGATCCCGGCCTGGCGCTCGGGCGTGTCGCGGCCTTCCCGGGCTTCACGCCGGTGGGTGTCGAGCGCGCAAGTCGATCACATCTGGCGGTCGCGCGGACCAGCCTGAGGGCTCGCGGGCGGAGTTGTCGTGGCGAAATTGGCCGTGTCGACGACGCTGTTGCTGGTCACGGCGGTCTGCTCGATGTCGTCGATTGCGCGCGCCGGGACGATGATGCGGCTCCGGACCCTGATAGCGGGGAACTCGCCGGCCTGAATTGCCCGGTAAAGCGTCATGGGTGACAGGTTCAGCATCGCTGCCGCCTCGCCGACGCGGTAGAACCGTGGCCGGTCGAGTTCGCGAACTTTTCGATGATTCATGGCATTGGCTTTCTGGGATGAGATACTGAGAAGCCCACATGACTGGTGGTGTCGGCGGACAGACTTGGCCGCCGACACCACCAGCGGGTCATGCTACGGCGGAATGGCGAGTGAGCGACTCCGTCAGTAGTCGCTCGGCCCGTGACAGTTGTTGCCGGAATTGGTAGGAGGAGACACCGCGTTCGTGGGCGACGGATGCGGCTCCCTCGCCGTCGAGCCGTACTCGTCCGATGAGGCTGGCTTCGTCCTCGGTCAGGGTGTCGTCTTTCACGGCTTGTGCCAGGACGAGGTCTGGATGTCCGGTTGTCCGGGCTCGGTACCTGACGAAGGTGCTCTCGTCGTAGGTGGAGCGTGTGCCGTTGATTCGGTCTTCCTTGCCGCGAGCCTCCAGCCCGTAGCGGTGAGCCATGAAGCGCAGGGACGAGTAGAGCATCGGCTTGTCCGGGTCCAGGGAGTTCAGTGCCTGGAGAAAGCCTTCGACGATCTCGGCGTCGAAGTCGGCGATGTCGCCGCGGAAGTTGCGGGCGATGCTGCCGGCTACCTTCTTCAGGCCCGGCATCATCAACCCGAGTGCCGCGGTGATCCAGGGATCGCCCTGTTCCTGGGCGCGTCGCGCGACCTCGCTCCACACGGCGTTCTTCACCTGGTTGCTGGTCTGGCGCTTCAGGAGCGTGATCCGGAGTTCGTCCAACGGGATCGGCCGGTCGGGGAGGTCGAATCCGATGACGCGTCCGTCGAGTGACAGTGCTGTCGGCTGCGCGGTCAGCTCGTTGAAGCGTCGTTCGATGATCTCCAACGAGGTGAGCGACCGCTGATGGTCAGGCATTGCGTTGCCTTCCTTGTCGGGGGAGGTCGACACCCCCTAATACGGAATTTGCGGCGTGATCATGAAAGGAATCACTCGATTGTGCGACACCTATGCGGCGTGTCGCTCCGCCTGTATCGGCTGATCATCTGTCTGCGTGCTCTGCGTTGAAGGAGAACGGTATGGAGAACAAGGCTCTGTCGGGCAACGTCCCCGGGGTTGATCTGAGCGCACTCGATACGGCGCAGCGTGGAGGGCATACCTGCGTCCGTTGCGGACGCGTTCCGCTTCATCGAGCTGACCTGACGCAGGTCGGCGCGCCAGATCTGATCGCCTGCTCCGGCGAGGATGCGGCAATCTGCTCGCGGCCCGTGTTCTGACTGGCGAAGCCCTGCCCGCGGTGGTGCAACGGTCTCCGCGACAATCGCGACAGCGGCCCGGATCGTCGTCATTTCTCGAGCTGGGAGGAACAGGTGCTCTTGACCTTGGAGGACGCCCAGGAGATGGGGCCGGGGCTGGGGTGGCAGCCCGAGCACGTGGTCGTGAGCCTTGACCAGGGCGTCCGCGAGGACGCGCCGCGGATCTGGTGTGGCAAGGGAGTGACCAATCAGGGCTGGCATCTGACCGAGGACGAGGCCCGTCGCCTCGCTGTGACACTGACGGCCGCTGCGGGCTTGGCTGCGGGTGAGCCGGCCGATCAGCTGCAACTGCCGTTCGGCATCGTCGCGGCGTAGGACGACGAGCAGCTCGGCACGTCGCCCGGCATGCCGAGCTGCTCAATGCCGGCTGTGACCGAACGTCATCAGTGCTCAAGCGAAGCGAGGAGAAGTTCGCCGACCAACGCGACCGTGTCCGGCGTAGTGTCGGAGCCAATGGGTGTCGTCCTGATGAGGCGCAAGCTCCGCTCGACGGCTGTCCCGAACCACCGTTCGACGTGCAGAGCTGCGTCCTGTTTCAGCACGACGTCGGCGGCTGCCAGCTGCGCGCGGACAACCGGCCCGGTCTCCTCGTCAAGGGCGAGCCGGACGATGTCGAGCAGGTCCGTCGCTTCCTTGACACGGGCCCGGTTCGGCAGCGCCTGCAACTTTGTCGCGATGAGCGGTCCCGGCTCGGCGACCCGGACCGTGTGTTCGCTCGTGGTGCCGCCACCGACGGCACGGATATGCAGCGGTGTCGCCGAACGCAGAGCCCAGTCGTGACTGAGCACGTAGAGCCGGTCGGTCGGATCCTCGGGGAGATCGTCGAGCTGCTCCTCGCTGACTTCGAGCACATCCACCCGGACATCGCCGGTCGGCGTGGCGACCATCGCGCCCGCTCCATCAATCGCGGTAGCCCCCGAGGCGAGGAGGACATCGAGCTGGCCCGGCTCACCGCCCAGCCGCCGGTTGACCGTGTCGACGTCACTAGTCACCCGATGCGCGGCCGAACCGAGACGCGACAGGACAGCGAGGCCGCCGACCACGGTGATCCTCCGCTCGAGCCGCCGCTCGATCTCCGGCAGCGCCTGAACCAGGGACGCCGTAACCGGACCGAACAGCTCCACTACCCGGGGTTGATCACCAGACACGCGTTACCTCTTGCGGTGGGTTCCACCCTTCGAGGATCTCCCGGCCGCGGCCGGGATCGGCGGCCAGATCGAGAGCCACGAACAGAGGATGCGCCAGCGGCCACGGCGGACCGTCCGGCGATGCCGGGAATCTCAGGGAACACACCTGAGGCACTGGCGCGATCCGGATGGTCGCCCCACGGGCGGCGCCGGAGGTCGGCACGCCCAGGAGAGTCTCGGCCCGGTGTGCCGTCGTCGTGTCGGGGACGTAGAGGTCCGGTGGATATCCGGCCCGGACGCCGGTGGGAGCGCCGTAGGCGGCAGCAGCCATCGTGTCTGTCAGGGCCCAGCCGACGCCGGTCGGCGGCTCATCCCTGCCAGTGTGCAGCGCGCCCGCGATCGTGTGGTCGTCAAGGAGCGCTACGCGCGCGATTGTCGTTCGTGCTGGTCGCCAGGCGCTCGCCGTTTCCCAGAACAGCTCCGGAGTTACCGGAAGTCCCTGTGAATCGATGAGCTGCGCTTCCCGTAGAGAGCTCATCACGGCAGACACCGAGCTGGGCGACCGGTTGAGATCCCGCGCGAGTTGCCGGACGGAACTCGGGCGTTGAGGGGTGAGGAGCAAGGCGCACGAGACCTCCAGAGCAACCTTGCCGGCGAACAGGTCGACTGGCCGTGAGACGTCGGATGTCGCAGGGACTGGAGTATCGACGAGTACGCCTGGGCCGGAAAGATGCAGGTGGCCGCGGAGATCGAGCCAACTCCAACCATGTTCTCGGAGCACTTCGCGGGCGGCTGCCACGATGCGATCTGCGACGAGTAGGCGAGCAGGGATTGCTTGCGGATGCATGTCGGCCCACTGTCGGATTTGCCTCGGCAGCGAATCCGGTGTCACGGTCGCAGCAACCTTGACATCGACGTCCAGCGGTACCCCGTTTACCTCGACGGTCAGATCACCAGTAGTGGGGTCGGCGGAGCGCTTCTCTGCAGCTCTTGTTGTGATGTCGACGGCTGCGAACGCGGCGATGACTGCATCGATCGCGCCGCGATGGTCGACAGGCATGTCACAAGGATTGCAGGTGTTTGGTGTTCGGTCAAGCAAGAACATTGAACACGTTGCAAAAGGTAGTCGAGGGTTACTTTCAGTGACAGAAGGCTGCGCGCCGTCCTCCGGGTTGTCGTACCTCCGGCCCGGGAGTGCGACGTCGCTATGTCGGCAAGACGTTGCGTCGCCAGCGCGAGGCGCGCGGCCTGACAGTGTCGGCGGTGGCGAAGAAGCTCGGCATCGCGCAGCTGTCGCTGACCAAGATCGAGTGTCGCTGACCAAGATCGAGAACGGCCGCAACGCGATCATGGCCCGGCACGTCTACCGGCTCTGCGAGATCTACGAGGCCGGCAAGCCCGAAACCGACCGCCTGATCCGCCTCGCCGAGGAGTCCCGGGAACGCGGCTCGTGGGAGTCCTACTCCGACGTCATCGGCGACTGGTTCGAGATCTACGCCAGCCTGGAGAGCGACGCGGACCAGATCCTCATCTACGAGTCCGAGTATGTGCCAGGCTTGTTCCAGACGCCGGGCTACGTTCGTGCGCTGTTTCATGCTGCTCACCCCGAGGCATCGGAGGCCTCAGGCCATCGGATGGTCGACCTGCGACAGGCGCGTCAGTTGCGCCTTCAGGACGGCGACATCACCGCGCTGGGGAACGAGGGCGCTGTACGTCGGCTGGTCGGCGGCCCGGACGTGATGCGGGCTCAGGTGGAATATCTGATCAACGTGATCGAGCAACAGCACGCCAAGATCCAGATCGTGCTGTTCAGCGCGGGCGCGCATCCAGCGATGAACAGCCCGTTCAACATGCTGAAGTTCCCGGATGTCGACGAGATCGACCTGGTGCACGTCGAGAACGAGCGCGGTGACACGTACTTCGAGCGTCCCGCCGACCTCGTCCGCTACGCCGGCGTCTTCGCTCGAGCTCTGCAAGTCTCGCTCTCACCTGTGGCAAGTGCTGGACCGCTGAGTAAAATCGTCCGGGAGACGTAGGGCCTGGGTGAAGAGGAAGGGCGGTCGTGACGGACCGCCTGCGCTGAACTGGCGCAAGAGCAGCTACAGCAGTGGCAACGGCGGAGCATGCGTCGAGGTCGTGGAAACCCCCGACGGTGGCCGCTACGTGGGAGACACAAAGGACCGCTCCTTGCCGCCACACCACTTCACCGCGGCGGAGTGGCATGCCCAGCCCCTTGCTGACGAAGGCTAGGCAGCATCGTCCGTGACACTTCGTGTCTCTCAATTACAAGGCCGTCGACCGCGTGAACTTGGCTGCCTGCTGTCGCGTCACACCTTGGCCCTATAGGGTCGCATGTCTCCACTGCACGGCGGTCACAGGACTGTCGGTGGGTCATCTCTAAGCTCACGGACGCAAGGTTGACAACGAGGACAGGGGCTGGAGTGCGCAAGCTGACGTTGCCGCAGCTAGAGCGGCATTTGTTCGCGGCTGCCGACATCCTCCGAGGTAAGATGGATGCCTCGGAGTTCAAGGAGTACATCTTCGGAATGCTGTTCCTGAAGCGGGCATCTGATCAGTTCGACGCCGCCCGTGAGCAGGTGATCAAGCGGCAGCTTGCCGAGGGCAGGAGTCAGGAAGAGGCCGAACGCAGGGCGTACGTCAAGAGCTTCTACCGCGACGCGTTCTTCGTACCGGACGAAGCCAGATGGCCCTATCTCCGTGATCAGCTGCACAACAGGGTCGGTGACGGCCTGAACGTCGCGTTGCAGCGGCTGGAGGAGGAGAACGCCGCGCTGGAGGGCGTCGTTCAGCACATCGACTTCACTCGCAAGGTTGGTCAGAGTACCCTGCCGGACAAGAAACTGCGGGAGCTGATCAAGCACTTCGGCAACTACCGGCTACGAAACGAGGACTTCGAGTTCCCCGACCTGCTCGGCGCGGCCTACGAGTACCTGATCGCCGAGTTCGCTGATTCGGCGGGAAAGAAAGGCGGCGAGTTCTACACGCCGCGCTCAGTAGTGCGGACCATGGTGCGGCTGGTCAAGCCCGAAGCCGGGATGTCTGTCTATGACCCCTGTTCCGGCTCTGCTGGCATGTTGATCTTCTCCAAGGAGTACGTCGAAGAACATGGGGGAAACTCCCGCGACCTCCGGCTGTGCGGTCAAGAGTACAACGGCGGCGTTTGGTCCATCTCCAAGATGAACATGTTGTTGCACGGCGTTGCCGATGCTGAAATTCACAACGGTGACACGCTGACCGAGCCAATGCACACCAAGGGCGGTGAACTGGACCACTTCGACCGGGTGCTCTCGAACCCGCCGTTCTCGATCAACTTCTTCACCGAGGGCATGCGATTCCCCCAGCGATACCGTTGGGGTAGCGTGCCGGCCGGCAGCAAGAAGGCTGACCTGATGTTCGTCCAGCACATGGTCACGGTCCTGAAGAGCGATGGCATCGGTGCTACTGTCATGCCGCACGGTGTGCTCTTCCGCAGCGGCCCGGAACGTGAGATTCGTACCAAACTCTTGAACGACGATGCGATCGAGGCCGTGATCGGCCTCCCATCGAATCTGTTCTACGGTACGAGCATCCCGGCGTGCGTCGTCATCTTCCGTTCGCCGCATTCGAAGCCTGCAGAGAAGGCGGGCAAGATCCTTTTCATCAACGCCGACGCCGAGTTCGGTACGGGCCGTGCGCAGAACTACCTGCTCCCTGAGCACGCCGAAAAGATCGTAACTGCGTACGAGGCATTTAAGGATATTCCCCACTACGCCAAGGTAGTCACTCGCGAGCAGCTGCGGGATAACGACGACAACCTCAACATCCGTCGCTATGCGGACAACGCTCCGCCCCTGGAGCCTCAGGACGTCCGAGCTCACCTTCATGGCGGTGTCCCCAGGTTCGAGGTAGCTGCCGAGGCTGACCTTTTCACCGCATACGGCTTCGACCCAAATGATCGGGTTTTCGTTGACCGCGACGCCGACTACCTCGACTTCAGTAATGGACTGTCCAAGGCGGACCTGAAAGGCATCGTCGACGCCAGCGCCGGTGTGCAAACTCGTGAGGCCGAGCTGCGCGCAGCTCTGGACAAGTGGTGGAGCAACCACGTCATAGTGCTTGAGCGACTGCCTGAGACCAAACAGCTGATGGCTTGCCGCCGCGAACTGCTCAACGCCTTCGTGGAGACAGTCGAACCAGTCGGCCTGCTTGACCACTACCAGACCTCCGGGGTGATAGTCCGTTGGTGGGATGGCGTCCAGTATGACTTGCAAACCTTGGCTAGTAGTGGCTTCGGAGGCCTCCTCGATGCGTGGATCGATACGGTGCTGTACGGGTTCGAGAATACCGACTCGAAACTTGACCCGTTCAACCACAAGCTGGTTCCGTTCCTAGTCCCAGACTTCTTGCGCGACCTGGCTGATGCTGAGGCGAGACGAGCCGAATTTGACGCCAAAGTCAAAGAAGCAACAAGCGGTGGAGAGGATGAAGAAGACGAATCTATCGACACTGTCATCTCTGACGTCGAATTGGCGAAATGGAAGAAAGAGCTTGCTGCGGCAAGGGCAAGATGGAAGAAGATCCGTGAGAGCTTTCCCGGAGGTATTAACATTGCTCGCGAAATTCTAGGCAAGGAAGCTGAGAGGGACCTTGTTCTGGCCATCTTCCGCAGTGAAGTATCCGCCCACCTGGAGGCACAGGCCGCATCTCGGCGCAGCAAGATCACAGCCGTGATGGAGAAATGGTGGGAGAAGTATGCGATATCACTGTGCTCGATCAGGTCAGACCGGGACGCGGCGGCAGCGAAGCTGGATCTATTTCTCGTGGAGTTAGGGTATGAATGAATGGCGGATAGTTGAACTCCGTGAAGCTGTCACAAAAGCTAGCGGCGGCGGGACTCCGTCGCGGGGTGTGTCGAACTTTTGGCATGGGGATATACCGTGGGCTTCAGTTAAGGATCTTTCGGAAAGTTCTTCTATTGTTAGCGAAACCCAGGAATACATCACCTCCGCCGGCTTGGGTGGAAGCGCTGCAAACCTAATTGCTCCCGGTACGCTCGTGATTGCCACTAGGATGGCAGTCGGTCGAGTGGCTATCGCTGGGCGTGAGATTGCGATCAACCAAGATCTTAAGGCGCTGACTCCTGGAAAGGATGTCGATTCCAGCTATCTTCTTCACTGCCTCCAAGGTCTACGGCCAAGAGTTCAGGCTGTGGCGACAGGGTCCACTGTAAAAGGCATTGGATCCCAGGAACTGTTGGCCATGAAGATTGGTCTTCCTGTCGTGAGAGAGCAGCGGAAAATTGCCGAGATTCTGGATGCGGCAGATGAGGCGATCCGCAGCACCGACCGGATGTTGCTGAAGGAAGAAGTATTCATCTCCGGCTTGGTGGAGGAGGTGTTCTCACAGTTTCCGGAGGATCAGACGACCCGTCTTCAGGATGTTGCCAGCGTTGATCGCGGAAAATTTACGCACCGGCCACGTAATGATCCGCGCATGTATGGCGGAGAATTCCCGTTCATCCAAACAGGCGATGTGGCGGCCGCCAAGGGCGGCTATATCTTTACGGCATCGCAAACGCTCAATGGGCGAGGCGCTAGCGTTAGCTCATCTTTTCCGCCCGATTCGATCGCCGTGACTATAGCTGCAAATATTGCAGATACCGCGATTCTTGGTAGAAGAATGTACTTCCCTGATTCTGTCGTCGGAGTTCAGGTTGCTCCGCCGAATAGCGTACGTTTCGTTGAACTTAGCATTCGGCGTTCAAAAGCTAGACTCGAAGCTAGGGCGCCGCAAAGTGCTCAAAGAAACATTAACCTTACGGACTTGAGGCCTCTTCCAATCCCTCTTGTCCCCATTGGTGATCAGCATGCAATCGCTGAGCTCTATGGCTCTTACGCCCGGCAAGTGGACGCCCTCAAATCCGAGTTGGTAAAATTGAAAAATATCAAGCAAGGGTTGGCAGACGTATTGCTTTCTGGGCGGGTGCGAGTCAAGGTTTGATTTAATTGCACTGGGATGCTCAGTTGAATGTGTCGCGCTGCTGAGATGGCTGCACGTTAGAAGATATGTCCGCGCTGATGGCCGTCACATTGCCATTGGCCAATGAGGAACTGCTGCGAGGCTGCAGGTTGGGTGCGATCCAGCGCGAAGGTCGTCTCTGGTGGGGAAGCCGGCAATGTCGCAATTAGTGAACGGTGTGTCATTGGCGACCCAGAGGGTGACATTCTGGCCGGTATTGTCCCCTTCTTTGGGCTGGACGTGTACCGAGGATTGCTGTTCTCGGGGCCAGAGCTGGCCAAGCTGGCAGCCCTCTTGTGCAGTATCTTCATGGCGCAGTCGCTGCGCAGAAGGCCGGCCCCGGGTTACGTGCTGCATGCACGGGTCGCGGAACCGCCTGTGACCTGCCAGGCGCACATCGCTTCGTATTCGAGTCGTCTCGGGCGATCTGCTGAAGCGGATCCAGGCTCGAGAACATGGTTGAATGTTCAATACTTTATGCAGTGAGGCATCGCTCAATTTTCCCGAAGATCTAGTGAAACTTTTCACCCAATCGATGATCCTCGTGCATCATGTCCTGGTGACGGGGAGGTTGTATGGCGTCTAACAAGCCGCTGTCCGAACGCATGGTGGCGGAGCTGCCGCTCATCAAGCAGCTGCTGGCGATGGGTTGGGAGCATGTCGAGAGCCGCAAGGTTGCCGGAAGCTACCCCGAGCGCGATTCTACGCGGGATGTATTGCTCGAAGGGCGGCTACGGACAACTCTGCGCAAGATCAACCTCGGCGTGGACGACGAGCCGTGGCTGGACGATACCCGTCTATCGCAGATGGTGGGTGCCCTTCAGCGGCCGGCGGGTCGGAACCTGCTGGAGATCAATCAGGAGTTAACGGAACTACTGATAGGCGGCATTGAGGTCGCTCCGCCGGGTGGTGCCAGGCAGCGACAAGTGCGGGCTGACTACATCGACTGGAACCACCCGGAACGCAACGATTTCCTCGTAATGGATCAGTTTCGGGTGCAGCTGCCGGGGAACAGTCGAAAGGCCATCATCCCAGACCTGGTGTTGTTCGTGAACGGCATTCCGCTGGTCGTGATCGAGGCCAAGGCGGGGCAGGTCGCTGACCCACTCATGCATGCCATCGATCAGCTGCGGCGGTACGCCAACCGGCGCGGCAATGTCGCGGAGGGCAACGAGCGACTGTTCCACACAAACCAGCTCGTGATCGGCACCTGCTTTGATGATGCCCGAGTCGGTACTATCACCGCCACATCGAATCACTACACCCAATGGAAGACGATCGATCCTTCTACGGATGACGAGGTTGGTACCGAGGTCGGCCACCCTGCGCCCTTCTCTCTCCAGGAGCAGCTTGCCGCGGGGATGCTACGGCCGGAGCGGTTGCTCGACCTCATCCGGCACTGCATGCTGTTCACTCAGACTGATGAGGGGCAAACCATTAAGGTGGTGGCCCGCTATCAGCAGTACCGGGCGGTTCGCCGGGCCATCAAGAGGCTCAAGACTGGCCAGCTCAAGGCGCCTGGCGTTGATGACGGGCGTGGTGGCATTGTCTGGCATACCCAGGGCTCAGGCAAGAGCCTGACCATGGTCTTCCTGATCAAGGCGATGCGCAGCGATCCCGTGCTGACGTCTTTCAAAGTCGTAGTGATCACTGACCGAACACAGCTTCAGCAGCAGCTAAGCGCGACCGCAGAGCTTACAGACGAGACGGTTGAGATCGCAAAGGACGTCAAGGACCTCAAGAAACACTTGGCGCGCGAGGGCAAGGACCTCGTCTTCGCGATGATTCAGAAGCATCGGGATCCTGATGGCTCGACTGCGGAGGAGAAGACCGTCGCGGCGGCCGAGCTCACCAAGCAATTTTCGGATCTCGGTGAGCTCAACGCTGATCACAACATCCTGGTGCTCATCGACGAGGCGCACCGGTCCCACGGCAGTGATCTACACATGAGTCTGCTGACAGCGCTACCCAACTGTGCACGTATCGGCTTCACCGGCACACCGATCATCATGGGCAAGCGCAAGAAGACTCTGGACATCTTTGGTACCTACATCGACAGGTACACCATCAAGGAGTCCGAGGAGGACGGCGCGACGGTGCCCATCCTGTACGAGGGCAGGACAACCCGTGGCTCAGTACGTGATCATGACGACTTGGACGAGCTGTTCGATGACATGTTTGTGGAGCGAACTCCCGAGGAACTCGCGCGGATCAAGCAGCGCTGGGCGACCAAGGGACATGTCCTAGAAGCGCCCAAGCTCATCGAGGCGAAAGCCCGGAACATGCTCGCACACTACGTGGACACGATCTTGCCGAACCGATTCAAGGCGCAGGTCGTTGCGACCAGTAGGGCGGCTGCGGTGCGCTACCGAGAGGCGTTCCAGAATGCACAGCGGGAACTACTAGCGAAACTCGACAGCCTTCCGCCTGGTCAACGCACAGCTGAGGCAGCCGAGGAGTACGCCCTCCGCGGCGGCCCAACCGCTCGTCTGGTCCGCGCATTGCGTCATCGTGACATCATTGCGCGGCTCGACTTCGTACCGATCATCTCGGGTGAGCACAACGATGACGCGGAACTCGCGCAATGGACGAACAAGGCCCGACAGAAGCGGGCAATCCAGGACTTCAAGAAGTCACTCCCCATCGGCGCCAGCAGCGATCCGGGGAAGACGTCGCCCGTGGCATTCCTGCTCGTCAAGTCTATGCTGCTGACCGGTTTCGACGCGCCCGTTGAACAGGTGCTCTACCTGGATCGGCACATCAAGGAAGCCGAACTACTCCAGGCGATCGCTAGGGTGAATCGGTCACGTGAGGGCAAGCAGGCTGGTTACGTCATCGACTTCTTCGGCGTGGCCGCCAACCTGAGGGCTGCATTGGCTGCCTACGCACGTGATGATCTTGAGGGTGTGCTGACCGATATACGTGAGCAGATCCCTAGGTTGCGCGAGCGGGAGCAGATCGTCAAGAACCTGTTCGTGGAGCGGGGTGTGCCGAAGTTCGATACGCTGGACGACATCGAGAAGTGTGTTCAGCTCCTTGAGGACGAGAAGCTGCGCACTGAGTTCGATGACGCGCTCAAACAGTTCGCTGCGACTATGGAGATTATCCTTCCGCGGCTGGATGCCAGGTCGCACATCGTGCCCTTAAAGACGTTCGGCAACATCCAGCGCCAAGCCCGCAACCGCTACCGTGATCTTAACGGGTTCGACGTTTCACTATACGGCGCGAAGGTACGCCAGCTCATCGACGACTACGTGATCGCACATGGTGTCGATCAGATGATTCCGCCGGTCTCGATCACGGCCGCGGACTTCGACCGCAAGGTGTCTGCCATGACCAATGCGCGGGCCAGGGCATCCGAGATGGAACACGCTATCCGGCATCACATCGACCAGCACCGCGACGAGGACCCGGCATTCTACGACCGTCTCTCCGAACGGCTGGAACGAATCCTGCAAGACCTGAAGGATCAGGCGGAAGACCTGGCGCAGGCGTTGTGGCCCCTTGTCGAAGAGGCACGTGCGGGGCGCCAAGTTGGCGATGGGGAGCTTTCGTCGGTAGAGGCTGCGTTGTATGACCTCCTGCGTGGGGCTGTACCTGGCCATGCCAAGGACGGCTCTCTTTACGAGGACCGCGAGAGCGCACTACGTGCTGCCACTGTCGATGTGATAGCCCAGATCAAGGTGGATGTCGAGCTTGTCGGCTTCTGGGACAATCCGCACAAGCAGAGCCAACTGCGTTCGTTGATCTTTGAGCGGCTTGACGTCGCTGTCAGTGGAGAGGACTTGTTCAACTTCAATCGGCTTGAAGATCTATCGACCAGCGTGTTGGAGTTTGCCAGGGCTAACCGTTCAAGGTTCACTGGCCGTTGATGACCCCAGTTGCCTCTTCAAGTTTGCCGGGGAGGGTCCGCGTCAGCGGGCTCGACTTCGAGGTCCGTGTCTCTGCGACGCGTTCGACCTTCGGTATCACCATCGAACGAGACGGTGACGTGGTCCTTCGTGCGCCTGCAGACGCGGAGCTTTCCACGGTGGAGGACTGGGCGCGGGCGAGGGTCGGTTGGGTCTTCCGGAAGCTCGCAGACAAGGACCGCCTGGTCGCCACGCAAGTCACAAAGCGGTTCCTCTCCGGTGAAGGGTTCGACCTGCTTGGCCGTCACTACCGGTTGCGGCTCGTGGAGGAGCCAGGAATACAGCTACAGGACGGGTGGTTGCGGCTGCCGAGAGGATGTGCAGAGGACGGTAGGGCTGCTGAGAAGGTGATCGCGTGGTACCGGCAGGAGGCGTTGCGTTGGTTGCCGACACGAATCGAGCCTTGGGCGGCCAGAATGGCGGCGCGACCTCGACAGCTCGATGTTCGTGACCTTGGCTATCGATGGGGTTCGTTGGGAAAAGGTGATCGATTGAACCTTCACTGGGCGATCATGCAGCTTCCGCCGAGTCTGATCGACTACGTGATCGTGCACGAACTAGCACATGTGGATGAACCAAATCACACGAAGGGATTCTGGGGGGCGGTCCGACGAGTGCTGCCAGACTATGAACAAAGGAAGACTCGATTGTCCGAAGCTGGCACGCAGTTATGGCTTCCTGTCAGTACCGGTGGTACAAGTAGCCGAATTTAGTCAATTTGATTTAGACGTCGCAGGTCCGGCCGATCTGACTGCAGGGAGGACAAATTTGAGTACGAGCGGTGTGCAGGACGGTCATGGAGACGTGGCCGTCCAAATCCGTCAGGTTGAGAAGGCTCTGCGTGCTGTTTATTTGGATGCGGGTCTTCTGGATGTCAGTGACGTGGAGGGGAAACCAGCTGAATATCGCGAGCCGCGTCTCCTTTCGAGGGCGCTAACCGCGCAGGCGGTCCGGATCGTCACGGGTTTCAGTCCGAGCGAGGCTGCGCTCACGGTCATCGACGGCTTTGCCGACCAAGGAATTGATGCGATTGCGGTCGTGGATGGACCCGATCCACACGTATTCTTAGTCCAGGCGAAATGGAGCAGGGACGGTAGGGCCAACAGTGATCGGCGGGCCGTTATGGAACTGTTTGCCGGATTGCGCCTCATTGACGACGAAGACTTTGCACCATTCAACCCGCGTGGTCGTCAACTTGCCGAGCTCGCCAAGACCGTCATGGCTCAAGGGCCTGTACCGGTTACTCAAGTCATCGTCCTGATGCGGGCCGACGACGTAACCGACGGCTTCCGTCAAGCTCTTATAAGTGGAGAGAGGGAGTTCAATCGCTACGGCGACGTACTTGATCACCGGATCATCCTTGCGCCCGAGGTGTGGGGTTCGGTCCGCAAGGACCTTGCGCCCGAACCTGTCGAACTGACTGCTGACTTATTCCCGTGGTTCGCGATCAGTGCGCCCTATGAATCGTACCAAGGCGTGGTCGAGGCTGAGCAGGTGGCCGAGTGGGTCGAGCATGGCTCGAATCTATTCAATCTGAATATTCGTAATCCGCTCGGTAGGACGCCAATAAACAATGAATTGATTGACACGCTCACTGAAAAGCCGGCTCACTTCTGGTATTTCAACAACGGTGTCACAATGCTGTGTGAGTCGGTCGAGAAGACCCAGCAGTCCATGCGTACGCCGCACACGCGTCCGCTTAGTCTGACTTTGCAGAATGCCAGTGTCGTTAACGGAGCCCAAACCGTCCGGTCCGTCGCTGAGGCGGTTGCTGCCGATGAGGCAGCTGCCTCGGCCCAGGTCGGCGTGCGCATCATCGTGACAGGAAAGGCCGCAGATTTCGCTAAGCAGACCACTCAGGCTACGAATCGTCAGAATCGTGTCGAGGCCCGTGACTTCATTGCTCTTGATCCGATTCAGGGTGCAATCCTGGAGGAGATGCGGGCCGAACTAGGTCTCGAGTACAGTGTTCGCCGTAGCGAGTTGGAGCCGCACCCGGAGGCGGGTTGCTCGGTCGTCGAGGCCGCCTGTGGATTGGCCTGCGCCCATCCCGACAGTCAATACGCGGCTCGTATCGCAACCACACTTGACGTGTTGTGGGAGCGAGGATCTCAGGGTATCTACGATTCATTGTTCCGTCCCCAGCCGAGTGCCTACCTCTTATGGAACGCCGTGCAGGTGCTGAGGGAGGTGCGGCGCAGCCTCCACCGGTTGCGTCCGCGCTACCAGGGGCGGGGTGTTGCCCTCGCTGAGCACGGTACATATCTGCTCACCCATCTCGTCTTCCGTAGGCTAGACACCGAGGCCATCGACGAACCAGATACGAAACTGGAATGGGCGATACAAGCGGTGGAGGGGACATCGCAGTTAGTCGAGGAGCTTTTGCCGGCAGTGTCAGCTGCAGTCGACGACCTGTACACCGAGCGTTCCCAGATTCGTGCAGTGTGCTCAGACGTCGCCCGTTGCCGCGAGGTTGCCAGCCGTGTGCTGGGTGCTGGTGTGCGGGCTGAGAGCGCTGCGGCACAGGGCAGGTACCGTCGCGCTCCAGTACAGCGCAAGCGGCGTCCCAACGCGGTTTCCGTTCTGATCGACAAGGCGGTACTAGCCGAGGGAGCCACGCTCAAACTTTCGGCGGCCTACCCGCTGGAGACTGACGCTCTTCGAGACTGGCTTGCCGAAGAGCAGACGCGGTCGCGAGCGACCTGGGTCCCACACCGGAGTAAGCCGATCCTCTGGGCTGCCGACGGCAAGCAGTATTCCCCCTCCGGACTAATCTCTCACATGTGGGAGCTGGCGCAGTGGGAGCAACGGCCCGTTGCGAACCAAGGAACTGCGCGGTGGGTAACCAGCTCGGGCGAGACGCTTGCCGACCTGGCGTGGCGGGTGCTCGGTGAACTCGAAGCATCGGACGAAAACGCGGGAACGGCGCTTTGACCGGTTGCTGGGAGCGCGGTCTTGCTCTGCTCGCGTAGGCGCTGTCGGCGGGTCGACCTGGCGGTCGCTTGTGTGAGCCCACGCTGACGTTGGGGCGATCGGGATATTCGCTGTTCTTGGGCCTGCTTGCTATATGGCACATTGAGCCGTCACGCTGGGACGACGGCAGCTTGCCGGTAGCAGCGTGGCGGTCTCGTCTGGACCCAAGGGCACCTACTCAGTGGGCGAGCGAGTTGACCTAATGAGTCCGGTGGATGGTGCTACCCGACTGGACCCGCTGGAGAGGCTGTCCCGTTGCATCGATGACACTGCAAAGGCAGTCCAATGCAGTGTCTCCGTTCTGACCAGCCCAATATCTCTGCATGTAGTGCCCCCGGCAGGATTCGAACCTGCGACACCCGCTTTAGGAGAGCGGTGCTCTATCCCCTGAGCTACGAGGGCTTCGTACCCGGACAGGCTACCCGACAGGTGGCCTGAGCGGCGGCTCCGGGTACGTGCTGCCCCAGCCTCGGCCCGGCCGAGGCTCGTCGCTACCGTCTTCGGCAGCCGATATGACGGGAAGCGGAGTGCGTACTTACTACGACGAGGACGACCACGAAGGCTACGAAGCCGGGCAGGACCTTCTGGCCCGGCGCTTCGCCGCCTGGGCCGCCGGGCAAGGCCGTGAGATCGACCCCTACGCCGTCGTCTCGGCGCTCCAGTTCCGGCACACCTCTGTCGACGGGCGGCTCGCCCACTGGACCGCCGCGTCGGTCCGCGACTTCCTGCTCTCCTACGTTCCGCGCACGCTGTCGGCCACCGCCGATGAGGCTGATCTCGTGCCCGAAACGCTGCGGCTGTTCCTCCGGTACCTGCACGAGACCGGGCTGGCCGACCCTGCGGGGGAGCCACTGGCGGATCTCGACGGTGCCGTCACGAACGCGATGGCCGAATTTCCGGCCGCGATGGCCGACGAACGCAATTTCGGCGTGAGCAAGTACTGGGTGATGAAGGCGGCCCGGAACGGGGTCGACCGTTCGGACCTGGATGCGGTCAACGCCTTCCTCTCCGAGGTGCGCGAGGGCCGGCACAGCTACGACGCCGAACTCCTCGACGAACTCGTGGCCCGGCAGTACCTCGAGCAGCCCGAACGCGCCCTGCCGCAGCTGCCCGTCTCGCTGCCGCCGGACTCGGCGCTCGCGGAGGCCGCCGAACGCTCCTTGCTCGTGGTCAGGCTGCGGAAACTCGTCGAATGGGTGGGTGACGGCCGGGCGCTGACCGGCACCGGCGCCCTCAAGCTCGCCGACGCCCGCGAGCTGGTGTCGCTGCTGGACACCGGCGACGACTTCGAACGGGACCTCGGCGGTGAGGTCCAGACCGTACGCAGCAGCGCCGATCTGCCGGGCCTCGCCATCCTGTTCGAGCTCGCCAAGCGCACCCGGATCGTGCGGGTGGTCAAGGGAAAGCTGGTGCGGGTGGCGAAGGCGGCGCCGCTGGTGAAGAACGCCCTCGCCTTGTGGACGGCGGCGTTCGACGCGCTCGCGGAGCCGCGCTTGCTGGTCAAGGACAGCGGCTGGGCACCCGGCTACGCCTTGTTGCTCGACGAGAACCTCGACATCGTGCTGCCGGATGTGTTCAACACGATCTACGGCATGCCGGAGCCGATGCCCGTGGTCCGGCTCGCTGAAAGCGTGTGGCTGGCCTGTGTCGAAGGGACCTACCTCGATCTCGAACCGTCGTTCGAGCCGATCTGGCGTGCCGGGTTCGCGCACGAGTTCCGCCGGCTGCTCACCCGGCTGGCCGAATTCGGCGCGGTCGAGCTGACCGTGGGACCACCCGATCCGATGTACAGCATGGACCTGGTGCCGGAGAACTCCGAGCTCCCGCCGGACGTGCAGGCCCGGCTGCGGGCCGCACTCGACGTGCCGGAGCTCGACTTGGTCGCCTTCACCCCGCTGGCCACCCGGGCGGTCCGGGCTCGGCTGCTGGCGGAGGGCCGGTTCGCGCCCCTGGTGGGGGACCTCGCCGATGCCGCTCCCGCCGCCGTGCTGGGTGTCGTCGTGGAGCACTTCGACGAAGAGGCGGCCACGGCGGAGATCACCGGCTGGCTAGCCGCGCACGGTGGCCGGGAGGCGGGGCTGCCCTTGCTGCTGGACGCCATCCGCGAGTGCCCGTTCCGCACGCGGGCGTCCGTCATGCTCGAGATCCTCGTCGGCTCTCTCCCGGGCGGCGACGTGCTGCTGCACGACCTGCGCACCGACCCGGCCTTGGGACCGATCGCGACGCAGTTGCTGGTGGATCGCGGCGAATTGGCTCTCGAGAGCGTCGATGAACGCGAAGGCCTGCTCGGGGTGACGGAGCAGTTCCTCGTCCTGCTGGAGACGGCCGGGCCGGACGCGACGGCCGCGACGCTGGCCGAGGTGCCCGGTGACGAACGCGGGCACTTGGCGAAAGCGATCCTCGCTTCAGGCCATCCCGACCTGGTCGGTCTCGCTGAGCTGGCCGAGGTGTTCGAGCAGGTTCGGGCGGTCCGCACCGCTCATCCGCTGGGCGGTCTGACCCGAACTTCGCGTGCCACGCGGAGAGGCAAGAAGCGTCGTCGCTGAGCTAGTTCGCGGGGCGGCCCGACTCTCGTCGTCACCCAGGTGAGTGGTTCTTACCAGCGCCCGGCAGGCGGGATACACCCTGCGGGACGGCCCACCGCACCTGACCTGGACGGACCAGCGCCTCACCTGGTCGTGTCTGGTTTCGAACTGCTGAACAACAGTAGGTAACCTTCGTTAACGGGACGCGGGCAGCCGCCTCCTACTGGCTGTTGCGGAGGGCTTCGTTGATCAAGCTCATGTTCGCCGACGACGAGGAACTGGTGCGCTCGGGGTTGCGCGCGATGATGTCCGGGGCTCAGGACATCGAGATCGTGGGCGAGGCCTCCGACGGCAGATCCGCAGTGGAAGTTGCCCGGCGCTACCACCCCGACGTCGCCCTGCTCGACATCAAGATGCGGGCTCCGGACGATGGGATCAGGGCCTTGAGGGCCATCCTCGCCCTCCCGGATCCGCCGACCGTGGCCATGCTGACCACCTTCGACATCGACGAGTACGTCAGCCTCGCCCTGCGGCTCGGGGCCAACGGCTTCCTGCTCAAGGACATCGACCCCGCCGCGCTGCTGCGGGCCGTGCGGGACCTGAGCCGGGGTGGGGCCGTCCTCGATCCGGGGGTGGCCGCGCGGATGGTTCAGTCCCACCGGGACGAACAACGCGCTGCTCAGCCCGCCCGGAAGCTGCTCGCCTCACTGTCCGAACGCGAACGCGAGGTCGTCGCGCTCATCGGGCAAGGGCTTTCCAACGCCGAGATCGGCGGCCGCCTGCACCTCTCCGAGGCCACCGTCAAGGGGTACGTCTCCGCGGTGCTCTCGAAGATCGGGGCGGCCAACCGGGTGCAGGCCGCGCTGCTGGCCTATCGCGGCGGCCTCCTCGACCAGTAGAACATGCTGCTCACGGCGCTGGAGTTCCTCGGGCTCGTCGCCTTCGCGGCGTCCGGGGCGCTCGCCGCCGTGCGGGCTCGGCTCGACGTCTTCGGCGTGGTCGTCGTCGGGCTCACCACCGCGCTCGGGGGCGGGGTCATCCGGGACGTCCTGCTCGGCATCCACCCGCCCACGACCTTGCGGAACTGGTCCTACCTCGCCGTCTGCGCCGTGACCGCCCTGGTCGTCTTCGCCTTCCACCCGCAGGTCGCGCGGCTGCGGCGGGGCGTGCTGCTCGCCGACGCGCTCGGGCTCGGCGTCTTCGCCACCGCCGGGACGACCATCGCGCTGAACGCCGGCGCGACCGTCTACGCCGCGTGTCTGATCGGCATGACGACCGGCATCGGCGGCGGGGCGGTGCGCGATCTCCTGCTCCGGGAAATCCCCATGGTCCTGCGGAAGGAGATCTACGCCGTGGCCGCGCTGGCCGGGTCGGTGCTCGTCGCCGTCGGTCACGCTGTGCGACTGCCGGAAGGCCCGGTCACCGTGGTCGCGGCTGCGGGAGTGGTCACCATCAGGATGATCGCGCTCTGGCGGCACTGGAACGCGCCGGTCGCTCGAGCGCCGGAGTAAGGAATTCTCTTTGTTAGTTCTGCGTGTGTTCTTAGGCGAGTCTCAGCACGCTGAGTAAAACTGTCGCCATGCGCATCCTTGTGGTGGACGACGACCGCGCCGTCCGTGAGTCGCTCCGGCGGTCCCTGGAGTTCAACGGCTACCAGGTCCAGCTGGCCAGCGACGGTGCGCAAGCCCTGGAAGCGATCATCGCCGACCGTCCGGACGCGATGGTCCTCGACGTCATGATGCCCCGGCTCGACGGCCTCGAGGTCGCCCGCCGCCTGCGCAGCACCGGCGACGACCTGCCGATCCTCGTGCTCACCGCCCGCGACACCGTCTCCGACCGGGTGTCCGGGCTGGACGCCGGCGCCGACGACTACCTGCCGAAGCCGTTCGCGCTGGAGGAGCTGCTCGCCCGGCTGCGGGCGCTGCTGCGCCGCGCCAGCCCGGAGGCCCAGAACGGCCAGGCCTCGGAGATGCTGTCCTTCGCGGACCTGACGCTCGACCCGGGTACGCGCGAGGTTCGCCGCGGCGGCCGCGAGATCAGCCTGACCCGGACCGAATTCTCCCTGCTGGAACTGTTCCTTTCCTACCCGAAGCACGTCCTCACGCGGGGCCGGATACTGGAGGAAGTATGGGGTTACGACTTCCCGACGTCGGGCAACGCGCTGGAGGTCTACGTCGGCTACTTGCGCCGCAAGACGGAGGCGGAGGGGGAGCCGAGGCTGATCCACACGGTGCGGGGAGTGGGGTACGTCCTGAGGGAAACCCCGCCGTGACCGAGCCCGGCGACCCCCGCGGCACGCGCTGGGGAACCCGCCGGTTCTCGCTGCGCGGCCGGGTGACGCTGCTCGCCGCCGCCTGTGTCGCCGGCGCCGTCGCGCTGGTCTCGATCGGCGCGTACATGGTCGTGCGCAGCAACCTCTACCAGCAGCTCGACGACGGCCTCATGGCGCGCGCCCAGGCCGCGGTCGACTCCCCGCAGGTGGGCACCGAGCTGCGGCAGGTCCCCGGCGCGTTCCTGGCCAGCGCCGACCTGCAGATCGGGCAGCTCAACGCCGCGCCCGACGTCCAGCACGCCGTGATGACCTACCCGCTGTCGAGCTCGCCGCCGCCGTTCGACCAGCGTGAGCTGAACGTCGCCAACGGCGATTCGCAGGAGTCGATGCGGACCGACCTCCGCACCGACAGCCGCGTGGTCGCCCTGCCGTCCGGACACGGCGAGGCCATCGTGCTCGCCCAGTCGATGAGCCCGACGAAGCGCACGCTGAACGAGCTCGCGCTGGTGCTGTTCCTCATCGGCGGCGCCGGCATCCTGGTCGCCGCGGCCGCGGGCACCGCCGTCGCGCGCACCGGGCTGCGGCCCGTCGACCGGCTGACGTCGGCCGCCGAGCGCGTCGCCAAGACCGGTGACCTGCGGCCGATCCCGGTCAGCGGCGACGACGAGCTGGCGCGCCTCACCCAGAGCTTCAACACCATGCTCGGCACGGTCGCGGACTCGCAGGAACGCCAGCGCCAGCTGGTCGCGGACGCCGGACACGAGCTGCGGACGCCGTTGACGTCGCTGCGCACCAACCTCGAGCTGCTGCTCGCGGCGAGCAAGCCGGGCGCGCCACCGCTGCCGAACGACGACCGGATCGACATCGTCGCCGACATCAGCGGCCAGCTCGACGAGCTGACGCAGCTCATCGGCGACCTCGTCGAGCTCGCGCGCCAGGACGAGCCGCGCGAGCGCTTCGAGCGCGTCGAGCTGCTGGACGTCGTGGAACGGGCGCTCGACCGGGCCCGGCGACGCGCGGGCGAGATCAACTTCGACGTCTCGCTGCAGCCGTGGGTGCTCACCGGGGACAACAGCTCGATCGAACGCGCCATCCTGAACCTGCTGGACAACGCGGTGAAGTTCTCGCCGCCGGACGCGACGGTCTGGGTGCGGCTGTACCCGCTCGGCGACGGCACCGCCGTGGTCGAGGTCGCCGACGCCGGCCCGGGCATCGCCGAGGAAGACCTGCCCAAGGTGTTCGACCGCTTCTACCGCTCGTCGGAGGCGCGGACGCTGCCCGGCTCCGGTCTCGGCCTGGCGATCGTGAAGCACGCGGCGGAGCGGCACGGCGGCGCGGTGTACGCGGCCCGGGCGCCCGAGGGCGGCGCGTTGATGACGATCCGGCTGCCCGGAGCGCCGGGCTGAGCCGACGGCGTCGGCCAGGATCGGCACGAGCCGCGGCGTACGTGGTGATGTTGTTCGGCTGAGGCATCGCCCCCTTCCCTTCGCCGGCGCCGTGACCTGTTGTTTCGAAGTTCACCCACGTCGCCCCTGCGGATACCGTGTTGAATCGTGTAGGATTTTGTGTGGTTGAGGTGTGACGGGGACGGAGTTGAGCGGTGCTTGCGCGTCAGCGACAGGCGGTGATCCTGGAAGAGGCACGCCGGACCGGGGCGGTCCGGGTCAGTGACCTCGTGACCAGGCTGGGTGTCTCCGACATGACGGTCCGCCGCGATCTCGACGTCCTCGCCGGGCGCGGGCTCGTCGAAAAGGTCTACGGCGGCGCCACTTCGATCGTCGGCAAGAGCACCGACGAACCCGGCTTCGAGGCGAAGTCCGTGCGCCAGCGCGCGCAGAAGGAGGCCATCGCCGACCTCGCCGCGACGCTCGTGCGGCCCGGCACCGCGATCGGCATCTCCGCCGGCACCACGACCTGGACGCTCGCCCGCGCGCTCGACGCCATCTCGGGGCTCACCATCGTGACCAACTCGATCCAGGTCGCCGACGTGCTCCGCGGGTCGACGCAGCCGGACCGCACCGTCGTGCTCACCGGCGGGGTGCGGACGCCGTCGGACGCGCTCGTCGGGCCGGTCGCCGTGCACAGCCTGCGGTCGCTGCACCTCGACGTCGTCTTCCTCGGCGTGCACGGGATGGCCGACGGGCCGGGGTTCACGACGCCGAACCTCACCGAGAGCGAGACCGACCGCGCGCTGGTCGAGGCCGGGCGCAAGCTCGTCGTGCTCGCCGACCACACCAAGTGGGGCACCGTCGGGATCTCCACGATCGCCGACCTGGACGAGGCCGACGTCGTCGTCACCGATGACGGGATTTCCGACGAGGCCAAGGAAATACTCGCCGAAAGGGCAACGGAACTCATGATCGCCGAAACGGCGGAGACAGTCGAGGCCGAAGAAGCGTGAAGCGCACCGTACGACACCTGGCCGACGGCCGGGAGATCATCTACTTCGACCAGCCCGGCGCGCCCGACCGCGTCGCCGAGGACACCCGCGACCTGCCGCCGGTTTCGGCCGCGTCGGAGATCCGGCTGGACCCGCTGACCAACGAGTGGGTCGCGATGGCCGCCCACCGGCAGACGCGGACCTACAAGCCGCCGGCGGACCTGTGTCCGCTGTGCCCGAGCAAGCCCGGCAAGCCGAGCGAGATTCCCGAAAGCGACTACGACGTCGTCGTCTTCGAGAACCGCTTTCCGTCCTTCGCCGAGGACGTCATCGGCGAGCCGTCCACTGTGGATGGCCTCGGGCTGGTGCCGGTGCGGCCCGGCCGCGGCCGCTGTGAGGTCGTCTGCTTCACCAGCGACCACGACGGCGCCTTCTCGCGGCTGAGTGCGAAGCAGGTGCGCGCGGTCGTCGACGCGTGGTCCGACCGCACCGCCGCGCTGTCCGAAGTGCCCGGTGTGGCGCAGGTCTTCCCGTTCGAGAACCGCGGCGAGGAAATCGGCGTCACGCTGTCGCACCCGCACGGGCAGATCTACGGCTACCCGTTCGTCACGCCGAAGACCGAGCGGATGCTCGACGTCGCTCGCGCCTACCAGGCCGAACACGGCCGCCCGGTGCTCGGCGACGTGCTGGCCGCCGAGCGGAAGTCCGGCGCGCGCGTGGTGGCGTCCGGCGAGCACTGGACGGCGTACGTGCCGCCGGCGGCCCGGTGGCCGATCGAGGTGCACGTCGTGCCGCACCGGCAGGTTCCGGACATCCCCGCCCTGACCGACGCCGAGCGCGATGACTTCGCCGACGTCTACCTGGACGTCCTGCGCCGGTGTGACGCGCTGTACGATCGGCCGCTGCCGTACATCGCGGCGTGGCACCAGGCGCCGGTGCGCCGCGACCGCGAGCTCGGCTGGCTTCACCTGGAACTGTTCTCCGTGTTGCGCGCCAAGGACAAGCTGAAGTACCTGGCGGGGTCCGAATCGGGCATGGCGGTGTGGGTCAACGACGCGACGCCGGAGCAAATCGCGGAACGGCTCCGCGCGGCGGGCTGATCCGGCCATACTCATCTCCGATGCACAGGTTCGGCTCAGGAACCTCTCAGGACCGTCCCGCAAGGTGATGACATGACCGAGAACGACCCCAGCGCGCAGGACCCCGCGGCGCCGCGCCACCCCGAGACCGGCCAGCAGGCCGCTCAGGGCGGTTGGGCAGGGAGCCCGTACGGTGACCAGGCTGCCACACCCGAGTCCGGCGGCACGCCGCAGTACTCGGTGCCGGAGCCGACCTACCACGCGGTGACCGGGGCCGATCCGTCCTACGCGACGCCGAACCCGAACCCCTGGTCCGCACAGGGGACCGCGTCGGGCCAGACCCAGCAGAGCGTCTACCCGCCGCCGAACCCCAACCCGTACGCGCAGCCGGGAACGTCCGCCTACGGCGCGACGCCGGCGCCGCCCACGCCGCCGAAGCGCTCCGGCGGGAAGCTGCTCGCCGGCGTCGCGCTGGTGGCGCTGCTCGTCGGCGGCATCGCGGGCGGGACGGTCGGGTACCTCACCGGGGGCACGTCCGGCGGTCCGGCCGGCAACGCGCTCGACGCGCCGAAGCCGGCCCAGCAGACCGGCAACGCGCCCGCCGGCTCGGTCGAAGCGGTCGCGCAGAAGCTGTCGCCGAGCGTCGTCGAGCTGCAGGTGAGCGGGCAGCAAGGGGCCGGCGAAGGCTCCGGGTTCGTCATCAGCACCGACGGCTACATCCTGACCAACAACCACGTCGTCGAGGTCGCCGCGAACGGCGGGCAGATCCAGGCGGTGTTCCAGGACGGCAAGAAGGCCGCCGCCAAGGTCATCGGCCGCGACCCGACGACCGACATCGCGGTCGTCAAGGTCGACGGCGTCGGCAACCTGACCCCGGTGGAGATCGGCCGGTCCGACGACCTGCGGGTCGGCCAGTCGGTGGTCGCCATCGGTTCGCCGTTCGAGCTGGCCGGCACGGTCACCTCGGGCATCGTCAGCTCGCTGCACCGGCCGGTGCGCGCGGGCGGCGGGCAGGGCAGCCAGGAGACGGTGATGGACGCCGTCCAGACCGACGCGGCGATCAACCCGGGCAACTCGGGCGGTCCGCTGGCCAACATGTCCGGCCAGGTCATCGGCATCAACTCGGCCATCTACAGCCCGCAGTCGGCGTCCGGCGGCCAGGGCCAGGGCGGTTCCGAGAGCGGCAACGTCGGCATCGGGTTCGCCATCCCGATCGACCAGGCCCGCCGCACCGCCGACACGATCATCAAGACCGGCCAGGCGGTGCAGACCTACATCGGCGCGCAGGTCACGGACGCCCCGCAGGGCGGCGCGAAGCTCGGAGCCATCACCCCGGGCAGCCCGGCGGAGAAGGCCGGCCTCAAGTCCGGCGACATCGTGACGAAGATCGACGACCGCAACATCGACGCGTCCGACACGCTGGTCGCCGCGATCCGCACCCGCGCCCCGGAGGAGAAGGCGACGTTCACCCTCTCCGACGGCCGCACGGTCGAGGTGACGCTCGGCGGACAGCCCGTCCCGGCCAACTGATCCCTTCCAGACGCTCGGCCGCCTCGGTGCGGCCGAGACCAGCACCGGCTCGACCCCCGCATATCGGGGCCGGACCCACAAGGCCACGCGCGACCAGGCACTCGATGCCGGTCGCGCGTGGCCGCGTTTGTGCCGGGTTCAGGTGCCGGAACGGTCGGTTCGCGTACCTGGAGGGTCGGCCGGCGTACCTGGAGGGTCGGTTCGCGTGTCCGGAGGGGCATCTCGCGTGATCGAGGGGGCATCTCGCGTGATTGGAGGGGCATCGCGTGCGTCTGGAGGGACGACACGCGTGATTGGGAGGACGACACGGCGGGCGAGGGGTGTCAGTACCACCAGGAGCCAGACCGCCGCCAGGGTCAGGGCCAGGCCCAGGGCCGGGTTGCCGTCGTGGAGGCCGGGCATCGGCGGGGTTCCGTACGGGCGCCAGAGGAGCGGGAAGGCCAGGATCAGCAGGACTCCGGTGATGACCGTTCCCGTGACCACCGGCACCCGCCACGGGGGACGGAGGACGCGGGCCAGGATGATGCCGAGCACCGCCGTCAGCGGGGCGACGACGCCGTCGTTGAGCAGCGGCCCGCCGATGATCCAGCCCACCGTGCCGAACACGTCCGGGCGCAGCGGGAACGCGTATTCGACGAACAGCACCACACCCCAGGCCAGTGCCGCGAGGCCCGGCAGGGCGAGCAGCGCGCGAGCGGTCTTCACAGCGCCTCCAGCTTCGTGACCCACTTCGTCTGCAGCACCCCGGGCCGGTTCGGGGCGATGATCCGGCACGGGAAGCCGTGGTCGAGGTCCAGCACCTCCCCGTTCAGCTCCAGCGCGAGCAGCGTCAGGTCGTCGGCCGTGTGCTCGCCGGGCAGGACGCTGACGCCGTACAGCCCGGATCGCTCCAAAGAGGACACTCGAACGGCCGTGCCCGGCGACGCGCCGACGGCTTTCAGCAGCGCGGGCAGGGAAATCCCGCGCCAGGTCGCCGACTGGCTCCACCCCTCCACGCACGCGATCGGCAGCTCGGCCGTCGTCTGCGGCAGCGCGCGCAGTTCGTCGAGCGAGAACTTCGTCGTGCCGCGCCGGGTCACCACCGAGAGTCGCCAGTCCGCGGCCTGCGCGGTCCGGGTGACGCCCGCCGCCACCGCGGTGCGGTTCACCGGGAGGTTCTGCGTGCCCTTGCCCGTCTTCCAGGCGAGGCCGGAAACCCCGCGCAGGAACGGGACCGTCGCGCCGGCCGTGGCGACGACGGCGACACCGGTCGCGAGCCCGGTGGTGCGCAGGAACCCGCGCCGGGACAGCCCGGCGGCCGGCGGCTCCTCCTCGGGTGTCCCGCGGCTCAGCGCCCGGCGGATGACCGGCAGCTTCACCGCGACGTGCACCAGGATCGACCCGATCGCCAGCCACGCGACCGCGTAGTGCACCTGCGGGAAGTAGAAGCCCCACGGGTAGTTCTGCGCGACGTTCAGCAACCCGGTCGTCAGCTCGAAGAACGCCGCACCCGAGAGCACCAGGATCGAGAGGCGCTCCAGGGCGTGCGGCAGCGAGCGGACGAGCGGCCGGCCGAACAGCTTCGGGTAGACGCTCCACAGCTTCGCCAGCAGCAGCGGGATCGACGCCACGCCGGAGATCACGTGCAGCCCCTGCGTCACGCGGTAGAGCCCGACCGGGCGGCTGGGCCAGAAGAACCACGCCGGCGGGTGCTGGATCAGGTGGCTGATCAGGCCGGTGAGGAAGCAGGTCGTGAACGTGACCGCCAGCGCGAGGCCGATCTTCGACGTCACGCGCTCGTCGTGCGCCGCTGCCGTGAAGTGTTCTTCCTTCGGGATCGGCAGTTTCATGACCGCTCCAGCCGCGCGAACCAGCGGTGACCGTGCCGCGTGGTCCAGCCGACGCGCAACCCGGCACGCATGGCGACTTCGGCGATCGCGTCCACGCCGACCCACGCCCAGGTGAACCAGGCGCTGTCGGCGTGCCCGGGCCGCAGCCGGACGCGCTCGTGCCGCAGGCCGCGGCCGGGCGGTTCCAGCTCGACGAGGACGTCACCGCCGGCGGCGATCAGCTGAGCCGCACGCCGGAGCAGGACCACCGGGTCGCCGCCGATACCGATGTTGCCGTCGGCGAGCAGGGTGTGCCGCCACCGTCCTTCGCCGGGCACGTGGCCGAAGACGTTGCGGTGCAACGCACTCCCGCCGCGGCGGCGCGTCAGCCGGACGGCCGTGCGCGAGCTGTCCACGCCCAGCGCGACGATCCCGCGTGCGGCCAGCGCCGCGGTGAGCCGGCCCGGACCGCAGCCGATGTCGAGGGTCGGGCCGGCGCAGGCGTCGAGCAGGACCTCGTCGCCGTCGGACGGCGCGCCCCAGCGCTCGACCGGGAGCTCGACCCGTTCGCCGTCGGCCAGTTCGAGCCAGCACCGGTGGCCGAGCAGGCCGCGGTCGAACTCGTTGCCGATGAGTGCCGTCTTCATGCGACCGCCCGCCCCCGGACCGCCGCGACGGCGCGGGCGAACCGGCCGTCCGGGCACATCGCCGCCACCGCGCGGGCGTCCGTCATGGTGTCCACATCGGACAGCCGGGCGGCCTGCCGCGGCCGCAGCCCGCACGCGGCGAGCGCGCGCACCGTGCGTTCGCCGGTGTCATCGCGGGACATCGGGACGCCGGCAAGGACCTGCGCGTGCCGCGGGTCGGCGAGGCCCAGCGCCCACCAGCCGCCGTCCTCGGCCGGGCCGACCACCGAATCGTGTCCGCCGCCCACGACCGGGGCCGCCGCCGCAGCGAGGGACTCCGGCGTGACCTGCGGGGTGTCCATGCCGATCTGCAGGATCGGCAGGCCCGCGTGCACCGCGGCGGCGTCGGCGTGGGCGTTCGCCAGGCGGGCGCCGAAGTCCCAGCCCCGCTGCGGGATCATGGTGACGAGGCGCAGCGCCAGCCCGATTTCGGTGGCCAGCGCGGCGGCGCCCAGGTCACCGGTCATCGCGACGACGGGCGCGGCGCCGGGCACCGCGCACACGGCGTCGAGCGTGTCGAGCAACGCGGCCGCGGCGATCTGCGCGGCCTGTGCCGGTGTCGCCGGCGGGCAGAGGCGGGTCTTGGCCAGCCCCGGCACCGGCGCCTTGGCCACGACCAGCAGCACGAACCGAGCCGTCATCGCGCCAGCACCCGCCCGAAGTCGCGGACCGCGCGCAGCGTGCCCCGCACCGAGCCGGACACCTTCGACTTCGTCCCCTTGGCGCGTTCGCCGTAGCGGACGTCGAACTCGCGCACCCGCCACCCGGCCCGCTGGGCCTTGATCAGCAGCTCGAGTGGGTAGCCGAAGGCCCGGTCCGTGACGCCGAGGCCGAGCAAGGCCCGCCGGTCGGCAGCGCGCAGCGGCGCGATGTCCCGCACCGGTAACCCCCGGCCACGCAGCAGTCGCGCCAGCACGACGTTGCCGGCTCGCGCGTGCCACGGCCACACGCCGGGTCCGGTCGGCACCCGCCGTCCGACGGCCAGGTCGGCGCCGTCCTCGACCGCGATCACCAGCCGCGGCAGGTCGCCGAGGTCCAGGGACCCGTCGGCATCGGCGAAGCACACGATGTCCGCGGTGGCGGCCTCCAGGCCCGTGTGCACGGCCGCGCCGTAGCCGCGGCGCGGTTCGTGGACCACCTTCGCGCCGAGCGAGGCCGCCACCTCGGGCGAGCCGTCGGCCGAACCGTTGTCGACCACGATCGCGCGGTAGCCCGGGGGCAGCCCGGCCAGCACTCCGGGCAGGGCGCCCGCTTCATCGAGGCAGGGGAGGACGACGTCCACTTCCGAATCAGTCACGGCGCCGACCGTAAGTCCGGGGTGGACTGTGGAGAACCCTTGTGCACCTTACTGAATCATGACGGGTGACGAGGTTCTTACCGGGTAGTTACGGCTGCCTCGACCGGCCCGCGGAGCCGGGGCCGCGGGCTTATGGTGGACGGCGATGAGCGAGCCGAACCCGGCAGCCCGGCTCGCCGAGCCGCCTGCCCGCGAACCCGAACTCCCGGCACCCGATCGACCCGGGCGCCGCGCCCACCGGGCCGATCTCCTCGCCGTCGCGGCGGCCGCGGTGCTCGTGGCCGCGGCCGCCGCGGTCGGCATTCACTACAACCGGCCGCACTCCGGCGTGGTCATCTTCGTGTCGTCGCCGCCGTTGTTCGCCGACTGGCTGCCGCACGTCGGCCCCGGCTCGGTGTTCGCCGTGCTCATCGCCGTCGCGGTGGTGCTCCACGGCCCCGCACTGGCCGCCCGTCTGTCGTGGCGCCGGGCGCTCGCCGCCGGCTACCTGGCCTCGCTCGCCTGGATCTTCTCGCTGGCCATGGTCGACGGCTGGTCGCGCGGGTTCGCCGGCCGGCTGACCATTCCGCAGGAGTACCTCCACGAGGTGCCCGGCATCACCGACATCCCGCGGATGCTGCGCGAGTTCTCCTCCCGCATCCTCGACTTCCGGCCGGACTCGTGGACGACGCACGTGTCCGGGCACCCGCCGGGCGCGACGCTCGTTTTCGTCTGGCTGGACCGGCTCGGCCTGCACGGCGGCGCGTGGGCCGCGACGGCCGTCGTGCTCGTCGGCAGCCTGGTCGCCGTGGCTGTGCCCGCCACAGTCGCCCTGCTCGGCCGGGCCGAGGCCGCTCGCACGGTGCTGCCCTTCGCCGTCCTGACGCCCGGCGCGGTGTGGATCGGCGTCTCGGCGGACGGCTTGTTCGCCGGGTCGACCGCCACCGGGCTGGCGCTGCTCGCGTTGTCCGCCAAGGGGTTCAGCGCCGGTCGCCGTTACGCTGTGCCGGCCGGGCTGGCGGCCGGCGTGCTGCTCGGCTTCGGGATCTTCCTTTCTTACGGCCTGGTGCTGCTCGGTCTCCTCGCGCTGGCCGTGGCCATTCTCGGCCGGCAGTGGCGCGCGGTCGTCCTTGCTGTCGTGGCGGCGTTGGCCGTCGTCGGCGTCTTCGCGTGGGCGGGCTTCTGGTGGCTCGACGGCTACCACCTGGTCGTCGAGCGCTACTACCAGGGCGTCGCGCTCGTCCGGCCCTACTCGTACTGGGTGTGGGCCGATCTGGCGGCGGTGGTCGTCGCGCTCGGCCCGGCCGTGGTGGCCGCCGTCCGGCGGGGCCTCGCCGGAGCGGGTCGTGGTCTGCTTTCCGACCCGGTGCTGCTCCTCGGCGTCGCCGCCCTGCTCACCATCGTGTTCGCCGACGTCTCGGGCCTGTCGAAGGCCGAGACCGAACGGATCTGGCTACCGTTCGGGGTGTGGTTGCTGCCGATGACGGCCCTGCTGCCGCGGCCCGGGCGCCGGTGGTGGCTCGCCGCTCAGGCCGTTACGGCGCTGGCGGTCAACCACCTGCTGCTGACCGGCTGGTGAGGGAGACGTGATGAACGATCAGGCCGGGCGCGTGCTCGTGGTCGACGACGACGAGACGGTCCGCGATGTCGTGCGCCGCTACCTCGAGGTGGCCGGGTTCACCGTCGATCAAGCCGGCGACGGCGCCGAGGGACTGGCCCAGTTCGCCGCCCACGAGCCCGACCTGGTCGTCCTCGACGTCATGATGCCGGGCATCAACGGGCTGGAGGTGTGCAAGCGCCTGCGCCAGGTCAGCCAGGTGCCGATCGTCATGCTCACCGCCCTCGGCGAGGAGGAGAACCGGATCGCCGGGCTCCAGCTCGGCGCCGACGACTACGTCACGAAACCCTTCAGTCCCAAGGAACTCGCCTTGCGCGTCGCCTCGGTGCTGCGCCGCGCCCGGATGCCGCGTCCGCAACCGGCTGCCGCCGGACTGGCGGACGGCGACCTGCGCCTGCAGATGACCGCGCGCACCGCGACGCTGGCCGGCCGCGAACTGCCGCTGACGTCGCGGGAGTTCGACCTGCTGGCCTTCTTCCTCGCCCGCCCCGGTGTCGCCTACTCGCGCGCGGACCTGCTCGAGAAGGTGTGGGGCTGGGACTTCGGCGACCAGTCGACGGTGACCGTCCACGTGCGACGGTTGCGCGAGAAGATCGAGCGCGACCCGGCCAAGCCGACCCGGGTGGCGACGGTGTGGGGTGTCGGCTACCGCTACGACCGGGAGCAGCCGTGATCGAACCCGGCGAGTCCTTCGCGGAGACGCTGACGCACCTCTGGCACATCCTGCCGCTGGCGTTGCTCTTCTCCTTGCCGATCGCCGCGCTCGGCGGGGTCGTGCTCTACTTCCTGCGCCGCGGCTCGCTGGCCACCACGCTCACGGTGCTGGTGCTGATCCCGGTGCTCTCCACCCTGGTCGGCGTCCTGGGTGTCAGCGGGTTCATGTTCACCCCGGCGCTGACCACGATGCTGCTGGTCTGCCTGCTCGTCGCGGTGGTCACGGTGCCGGCGGCGATCATCCTCGGCCGGGCCATCGCGCGCCGCAGCGTGTGGGAGCGGGAGGCGCGCAACCGCGAGCGCGCGGCCGAGGCGTCGCGGCGCGAGCTGGTCGCGTGGATCAGCCACGACCTGCGCAGCCCCTTGGCCGGCATCCAGGCGATGGCCGAGGCCCTCGCCGACGGAGTGGTGTCCGAGCGCGACGAGGTCGCCGACTACGCCCAGCGGATCGGCGGCGAAACCAGGCGGCTGTCCGCGATGGTCGGCGACCTGTTCGAGCTCTCCCGCATCACCGCCGGCGCGCTCGAGCTCACCATGTCCGCGGTGCCGCTGCGGGACGTGGTCAGCGACGCCGTGGCCGCCCAGTCGCCGGTGGCCGAGCGCAAACGCGTGCGGGTGCTCGCCAACGCGTCGACCTGGCCGGTCGTGACCGGGAGCGACCCCGAACTGGCCCGGATCGTGCGGAACCTGGTGTCCAACGCGATCCGGCACACCCCGCCCGACGGCACGGTCGCGGTGCAGATCGGCGTCGACGGCGACGAGGCCCTTCTCGCCGTCGACGACTCCTGTGGCGGCATCCCCGACGACGAGATCAGCCGGGTCTTCGACGTCGCCTTCCGCGGGACGCAGGCCCGGACGCCGGAGCGGGGCGGGACGACCAGTGGTGGTGGGCTCGGGCTGGCCATCACCAAGGGGCTCGTGGAGGCCCACCGCGGGAAGATCGGCGTCCACAACCACGGGCCCGGGTGCCGGTTCGAGGTCCGGCTGCCGCTCGCGATGTCCTAGACGCCGTAGGCGCGGTTCATCGCGCGCAGGGTCCGGACGACCTCCGTCCGGAGCGCCTCCGGTGCGACGACTTCGACATCGGCGCCGAACTTGAGGAGCTCGGGCACGGCTGCCCCGATCGACTCGATGGGGATCTCGATCTCGGTCCGGCCCGCCGCGTCCGGACCGGCGGTGATCTTCCGGGCGGCGACGGCCGCCGGGTCCAGCAGCTCGGGCAGCCGGTCGAGACCGCGGCGGGAGAGCCGGAGGACCGCGGTGTCCCGGTGCCGCCGCCGATCGAAGTGCTCGAGGTAGGTCTCCCAGTGGCCGGCCAGGTCGAACCCTTCGGCGCGGTCGAACGGCTGGGCAAGGACGTCCACGTCGAGGATCCGCGAGATCCGGTAGGTGCGGAACCGTCCGTCGCCGCGAGCCACGAGGTACCAGTTGCCCGCCTTCAGTACCAGCCCGTGCGGCTGCACGGTGCGCGTGATCTCGTGCGGCTCCGCCCAACGCAGGTAGCGGATCTTCACGGCGTGCTGGTTCCAGGTGGCGTCCGCGATCGCCGCCAGGTGCGGGGTCCGCTCGGTGCCGAGGTACCACGGCGGCAGGTCGAGGTGGAACCGGCCGGCGACGCGGCCGGCGCGGTCGCGCAGTTCGGCGGGCAGCGCGGCCATGAGCTTGAGCTGCGCGGTGGTCGTCGCGGCGGTCAGGCCCAGCTGGGCGGCCGCCGCCGGGAGCCCGGTCAGGAACAGCACCTCGGCTTCGCTCGCGGTGAGCCCGGTCAGCCGGGTCCGGTAGCCGTCGAGCAGCCGGTAGCCACCGTCGTGACCGGGCTCTCCGTACACCGGCACGCCCGCGGCGCCGAGCGAGTCGACGTCCCGGTAGATCGTCCGGACCGACACCTCCAGGGCGTCCGCCAGTTCCCGGGCGGTCATCCGGTCCCTCGACTGCAGCAGCAACAGCAGGGACACGAGCCGGGTCGCGCGCATGCCCGCGAGTCTGCCGGGATCCACTGACAGAAGGTGTCAGGGGACCCGCGTTAGCGTCCGGTCATGACGATCGCTATCGACACCGGCACCCTGATCAGCCGCTATGTGGCTGTGTGGAACGAGCCGGACCCGGCGGCCCGGCGCCAGGCCGTCACCGAGCTGTGGGCCGAGGACGGTGTGGAGTACACCGAAACCGCCGAACACCGAGGACACGCCGCCCTGCACGCCCGGATCACCGGCGCTCACCACCAGTTCGTGGCGACGGGAGCGTTCGTCTTCGTCGCGGCGGACGACGTCGTGGCCCACCACGACGCGGTCACGTTCACCACCCTCATGGTTCCCGCGGTGGGCGGCGTGCCGGTGTGGAGCGGCACCATCTTCGTCGTTCTCGGCCCGGACGGCCGGATCCGGCACGACTACCAGTTCACCGGTGCCGAGGCGGGCACCCGGGCAGTGGTGACCGAGTTCCTCGGCCGGCTGGCCGAAGGCGACCCGGCCCGGATCGCCGCACTGTTCGCCGACGCTGTCGACTGGCAGCTCGACTGGCCCGCGGCCGGACACCCCGCGGTGCCGTGGATCCGGCCGCGGTCGACGCGCGCCGACGTCGCCGACCACTTCCGTGCGCTGAACGACTTCCACGTCCCGGGGGAGCGGGGCGGGATGACGCCCAGGGTCCTGGTCGACGGCCGGGACGCGGTGGTGCTGGGGGACATCCGTCAGACGGTGCAGGCCACCGGGCGGCCGTACACCGCCCGTTGCGCACTCCACCTGACCGTCGACGATGGGGTGATCACCCGTTACCACGTCTACGAAGACAGCCTGGCCGTCGCGCAGGCGTTCGCGGGCTGAGGTCAGACCGGGGCGCGCAGTTCCGCCGTCGCGAAGTCGGCGATGCCCTTTTCGAAGCCGATCTCCGCGGTGAAGCCCAGCAGTTCGCGGGCGCGGGCCGGATCGGCGACGACGTGGCGGACGTCGGCCGGGCGCGCGCCGCCGGCCACCTCGGGCGCCGGGCCGGCACAGGCGCGCGCCAGCTCCGCGGCCAGTTCGCCGACCGTGTGCGGGGTGCCGGAGCAGACGTTGACCGGCGTGATGTCGCCGGCCGGGCCGGCTGTCCGAAGAGCCAGGACGTTCGCCCTGGCCACGTCGTGGACGTGGACGAAGTCGCGCTGCTGGCGGCCGTCCTCCAGCACCAGTGGTGCTTCGCCGCGCTCCAATGCCGAGCGGAACAACGACGCCACCCCGGCGTACGGGGTGTTCTGCGGCATCCGCGGACCGTAGACGTTGTGGTAGCGCATCGCCCACACGCTGCCGCCCGTCTGGCGGGCCCACGCGCCGGCCAGGTGTTCCTGCGCGAGCTTCGTCGCCGCGTACGTGCTGCGGGGGTTCAGCGGCGCGTCCTCGGGCACCAGCCGCCAGCTCAGCTCGGCGCCGCAGGCCGGGCACCGCGGCTCGAACCGGCCGGCGTCCACATCGGACGCGCGTCGTGGCGACGGCGGGACGACGCCGTGGTCCGGGCACGCGTACCGGCCTTCGCCGTAGACGACCATCGACGACGCCAGCACCAGCTTCCGCACTCCGGCCGCGTGCATTCCCGCCAGCAGGACCGCCGTGCCGTAGTCGTTGTGCAGGGCGTAGGACGGCGCGTCCGACGGGTCGATGCCGTGCCCGACCACCGCGGCCTGGTGGCAGACCGCGTCGACGCCGTCCAGCAGTTCGGCGACGATCTCGGCGTCGGTGACATCGCCGCGCAGGAACCGGTGCCTGCCGGTGTACGCCGGTGGCGTGCGGGAGCCGTGGGCGGTCGGAAGGAGGTTGTCGAGCACGACGACCTCAGCGCCGCCGTCCGCCAGCAGATCGGCGATGTGAGACCCGATGAACCCGGCTCCGCCGGTGACCAGTACGCGCACACCGGCCACGTTAGGGGTCTTCTCCGGGGTCCGCCGGAGCTCGGGGCGGCACGTCACGGAATCGTCAGAACTCACCCGGCACCTCCCGGCGCCGGGAGGTCGAAACCGACTACGGTGGGCGCATGGAACGGAGTGCACAACGGCTGGGCCGGGCCCTCGTGGTCATCGTGGACGATCGCGTGGCGCACGGCGAGCACGAGGACACCACTGGCCCGCTGGTCACGGAACTGCTCGAAGAAGCGGGTTTCATCGTCGACGGTGTCGTGGTCGTCGAGGCCGAGACCGCGGGTATCCGCAACGCGCTCAACACCGCCGTGATCGGCGGCGCCGACCTGGTGATCACGGTCGGCGGCACCGGTGTGCTGCCGCGTGACCGCACGCCAGACGCCACCGCCGGCGTGCTCGACCGGCCGATCCCGGGCATCAGCGAGGCCATCCGGGCGTCCGGGCTGGCGGCCGGGGCGGTGGACGCCGGGATTTCGCGGGGGCTCGCCGGGGTGTCGGGAAGCACGCTGGTGGTCAACCTCGCCGGCTCGCGGTCCGCGGTGCGCGACGGGATGGCGACGCTGACCTCGCTCGTGCCGCACGTGATCGACGAGCTTTCGGGCCTCGAAGAGGTCTGACCTTCGCTTGGCCGGGCCGGGGGTGACGAGCTGTCGCTCCCGGCCCGAAGCGTGGTCGGGCGCGCCGCCGCCTTGAACTTCGCTCTGGAGTTGTCAATCAACAGGTCGTGGGAGACTTGGGGCATGTCCGGGCAGAAGCGCGACCCCAAGACCAGCAGCGAGCACCGCCGGCGGGTCGATGAGATCTTCGGGGACGTCCTGCCCGAGACGACTTCCGACGAGCGCGATCCCGATCGGCGCACCGGGCTCCCGGACGACTGGTACCGGGAGAACCGGCCGCCGCACCACGATCGCTGACCCGCTCAGCCGCGGCCGTTGTCGCGCTGGGCCTGGGCTCGCAGCAGGTCGCGGATCTCGATCAGCAGCTCGACGTCGGTGGGCTCGGCCGGGCCCGGCTCCTGGCCGCGCTTGCGCCGTTCCTGGACGTGCTTCACCGGCAGCACGATCACGAAGTAGACGACCGCCGCGACCAGCACGAAGTTGATCACCGCGTTGATCACGTTGCCGAAGTCCAGGAACGTGGCCTCGTTGTTGTCGAAGATCTGGTACCCGAGGCCCTTCGCGGCGTCCGTGCCGCCGATCGTGCTGATCAGGGGCTTGATCAGGCCGTTGGTGAACGCCGTGACGATGGCCGTGAACGCCGAGCCGATGACGACCGCGACGGCGAGGTCGACGACGTTGCCGCGCATCAGGAAGTCTTTGAAACCCTTGAACACTTGCGCTCCTCACGAACGGGGACGGGGGCGGGCTAGCGGAGAGTAACCGTTACCGGACGCTCCAGTGAAATCGCCGCCACCCTCGTCGCGATCGCCTCCGGGAGCCGGAGCAACACCAAGGGACCCTTCGCCGCGGACGCCTCCCGCTGGCCGACCGCCACCACCATCGCGCCGTCGGCCAGCACCGACGCGGGTACGCCTGGTTCCGGCGCCGCGACGACGTCGACGCGCCGGCCGGGCTCCAGCAATGCGGCGACACCGGCGTCGGCCAGGCGCACCGGCACCGTCGCCGTCCCGGGATCACCCGAGCCGGGAAGGCTCGTGGCGAGCCGGACGTCGGTCAGGGGTTCGCCGGCGCGGACGGCGCCCGCCAGCAAACGGCCGTCGACGCCGTCCAGAGTGCTCAACGCACCCGCCGGACGTGCGGAATCGGGCAGATCGGCCAGCCGGACGTCGAGCGCGCGCAGAGCGGCGCCGGACGGGAGGTCGTGCGCCGCGACGACGGTCGGAGTCGTCGGCGCGCCCCTCGCGGAACCGGGGTGCGCGAACAGCAGCGCACCGGCCAGCAGCAGGCCTGCGGCGAGCCAACGGCGGACGAGCCGTGTCCGCCGGCCCTGCAGCCGGGTCAGATCAGGAGTGCGGAACCTCGCCAGCACGTCCACGGTGCCCCCTCGGTCGGATCGGGTGCGACGGCGTGCCGCACCGGATCGACGTTAGGGAAACCGGACCGGCCGCCGGAAGGGCCGGATCCGGCATCTGTGGACAACCGGGGTGTTGTGGATAACTCGGCCGCTCAGGAGGCCGCGGCGGTGGTTTTCGTCGTACCCGAGGAGGAGGATGCCGAGCTCGTGTCCGATTTCGGCGTGGACTCCGTCTTGGTCTCGGTCTTCGCCGGGGTCGCGGTGGTGCTCGACTTGGCGGCGTCGCGCGAGTCGGTGCGGTAGAAACCGCTGCCCTTGAAGACCACGCCGACCGAGCTGAAGACCTTGCGCAGCGTGCCGGAGCACTGCGGGCACACGGTCAGGCTGGGGTCCGAGAACGACTGCACGGCTTCGAACCGGTGGTCGCATTCTTTGCAGGCGTACTGGTACGTAGGCACTGAGGGCTCCTTTGCTGGCACTCATCCGACCAGAGTGCCAACCCAATTGTGCTTGAAAGCATTCCCCGAACGCAATTCCTCGTTGCTCACATCGGCAGCTCGACCACGCCTCGACCCGGCGTCAAGGCCCCGCTCATGCGCACGTCGTGGGGCTCCCCGGGCAGCCGTTCGACCAGCTCTTCGTCCCGGACGACGGCCAGCAGCGGCACCCCGGCCGCGGCGAAGACCAGCGAGCGGTCGTAGTGGCCGGCGCCCCGGCCGAGCCGGACGCCCCGGTGGTCCACGGCCAGCGCGGGAACCAAGATCAGCTCCGCCGCTCCCACGGCCTCGGTACCCAGGCGTTTCCCGCCGGGTTCGCGGATCCCGCGGAACCGGCTGGGCACGAGATCGGCCTCGCCGGTGTACTCGGCCCAGTCGAGCGGATCCGCCCGCGAGACGATGACCGGCAGCAACACCCGCGCGCCGCCGGCCGCGAGCGCGTCGACGAGCGCCGTCGTGCCCGGCTCGGTGCCGAACGGCAGGTACGCGCACACCGTGCCGGATGTGACCTTCGACACCGCGCTGACCAGTGCCGACGCCTCATCGGCGTGCGAATCGGCGGTTTGATCCGCTCGCGCGCGCGTGAGGCGGGTGCGCCACTCCGCCTTGCTCGGGTGTTCATTGCCCAGCGCGTGCATGACCTCACGTTAGGCTCTGCGCCCATGACGGGCGCCGCAACCACCCAGACGTTCAGAACCGCCATCGTGCCGGCCGCCGGCCTCGGGACGCGCTTCCTGCCGGCGACGAAGGCCGTGCCCAAGGAACTGCTGCCGGTGGTGGACACGCCGGGGATCGAGCTGGTCGCGGCCGAGGCCGCCGCCGCCGGCGCGGAACGCCTGATCATCGTGACCTCGCCGGGCAAGGACGCCGTCGTCCGCTATTTCGAAGAGCAGCCCGAGCTGGAGAAGAACCTCGAGGCCAAGGGCAAGACCGAGCTGCTCGCCAAGGTGCGCCGCGGGTCGAGCCTGCTCGCCGTCGAGACCGCGATCCAGGAGCAGGCGCTCGGCCTCGGCCACGCCGTCGCGCAGGCCGAGCCGAACCTGAACCCGGATGACGAAGCCGTCGCGGTGCTGCTCCCGGACGACCTCGTGCTGCCCACCGGCGTGCTCGAGCGGATGAGCGCGGTGCGGGCGCAGTACGGCGGCAGCGTGCTCTGCGCGTTCGACATCCCGAAGGCCGAAATCTCGCCGTACGGTGTCTTCGACGTCACCGACACCGACGACGAAGACGTCAAGCGCGTGCACGGGATGGTCGAGAAGCCGAAGCCGGAGGACGCGCCGTCGACGTACGCCGCGGCGGGGCGCTACCTGCTCGATCGGGCGATCTTCGACGCGCTGAAGCGGATCACTCCGGGTAGCGGCGGCGAGCTGCAGCTGACCGACGCGGTCGCGCTGCTGATCTCCGAGGGACACCCGGTGCACGTCGTCGTGCACCGCGGCGGACGCCACGACCTGGGGAATCCGGGTGGTTTCCTGCGCGCCGCGGTCGATTTTGCGCTTGAAACGCCCGAGTACGGTCCATCTTTACGGGCGTGGCTGACGGAACGGATCGGGACAGAACGCCCATGACGGAATCCCTCGACGCGGCACCGCCCGAAGTGGCCGGGGACGAGACCGAGCTGCGCTCGGTCGACGCGCAGATCTCGATGACCTTGGACGCCGCCGTCCGGCCCCAGCCGGTGCGCGTGGCGATCTCCGAGGCCCAGGGGCTGCTCTGCGCCGAGGAAGTGGTCGCCGAGCACGCGCTGCCCGGGTTCGACCAGGCCGCGATCGACGGTTACGCCGTGCGCAGCGTAGACGTGCGCACCGCCGGGCAGGAGCCGGTGCAGCTGCCGGTCGTCGGGGAGATCGCGGCGGGTTCGCGCCAGCCGCGGCGCCTGCAGCCCGGCCAGGCCGTGCGGGTCGACACCGGCGCGCCGCTGCCGACGCTGGCCGACGCGGTCGTGCCGCTCGCCTACACCGACGGGCACCAGGCCCGCGTCACCGTGCACCGCTCGGTGCCGTCGGCGGGGTACGTGCGCCGGGCCGGTGAGGACGTCCAGATCGGCGACGTCGCGGTGCGCCGCGGCGACACGATCGGCTCGGCGCAGGTCGGCCTGCTGGCCGCGGTCGGCCGGGCGAAGGTCCTCGTCTTCCCGCGGCCGCGCGTGTCGATCGTGTCGGTCGGCGACGAGCTGGTCGACATCGACCGGACGCCGTCGGTCGGGCAGGTCTACGACGTCAACTCCTACGCGCTCGCCGCGGCCGCCCGGGACGCCGGCGCCGAGGTCAGCCGGGTCGGCATCGTGCCGAGCGAGCCGAAGCGGCTGCGGGAGATCGTCGAGGGCCGGCTGCTGATGTCGGAGATCGTCGTGGTCGCGGGCGGTGCCGGGGGCACCACCGGCGACGAGGTCCACGCCGCGCTGTCCGACCTCGGCCGGATCGACGTGACGCGGGTCGCGATGCACCCGGGGTCGGTGCAGGGGTTCGGCAGGCTCGGCCCCGACTCGGTGCCGACGTTCCTCATCCCCGGCAACCCGATGAGCGCGCTGGTCGTGTTCGAGGTGCTGGTCCGGCCGCTGATCCGGGCGGCGCGCGGGACGCGCAACCCGCACCGGCGGATCGTCGGGGCGCGGCTGCTGTCGCCGATCACGTCGACCGAGGGCAGGCGCGGCTTCCTCCGCGGCCAGCTCCTGCGCGACGAGTCCAACGGCGAGTACCTGGTCCAGCCGCTCGGCCAGTCGGGGGCGCACCTGCTCGCGTCGCTGGCCGAGGCGAACTGCCTGATCAACGTCCCGGAGGAGCTGACCGACGTCCCCGCGGGCGAGCAGGTCCAGGTCACTTTCCTGGCCCAACGGGCCTGATGAACTCCGTGTCGGGGGTGTCCTACCCGGTCGAGAGCCGGCACCCGGGCTGGCCGGCCCGGCTCGGCCCGCTGCGGGTGCCCGCCGGGGAGGTCGCGATCCGGCCGGTACGGCTGCGCGACGCCGGCGAATGGAGCCGGATCCGGCTCCGGGACCGGGCACACCTCGAGATGTGGGAGCCGACCGGGGTCGGCCCGTGGCCCGAACGCAACGCTTTCTGGTCGTGGCCGTCGCAGTGGGCGGCGTTGCGCTCGCTCGCGCGGCGCGGTCAGTGCCTGCCGTTCACGATCACCCTCGACGGACGGCTCGCGGGGCAGATCACTGTGGGTAACGTCATCCGGGCGTCGTTGCGGTCCGCTTGGATCGGCTACTGGGTGTCGTCCGACGTGGTCCGCGGCGGGGTCGCGACGGCCGCCGTCGCGCTGGTCACCGACCACGCCTTCGGTCCGGCCGGGCTGCACCGGCTGGAGGCCACCGTGCGCCCGGAAAACGGTGCCAGCCTGCGGGTTCTCACCAAGGCGGGCTACCGGCAGGAGGGCCTGTTCGAGCGCTACCTCGACGTGGCGGGCGCTTGGCGGGACCACTACTGCTTCGCCGTCACGCGCGAGGAGACCGGGGCCGGGCTGGTGTCGCGGCTGGTCGCGGCGGGGCGCGCCGACTACGCCTGACGGTCATTACCCACCCGGGTCCGTGAGCGCGTTACCACATGCTGTGAGATTCACCTAATCCGGTGAGGCATTTCCGTGATCCAACCCGGCGAGCCTCCGTCCGATCTGTTACTCCTGTGACTAGCGTGATTTCAGGTGGAAGGATCGGGGGAGGTGACGGGAGATGCCCAGCTCCGTGATCATCGTCGCGCTCGCCGCGGCATGGCTCGTCGTTCTCGTGCCCATGGTCGCGCGTCGGCGGCAGCAGGTGGCCCGTACGGCCGACTCCGCGCTGGCGGCCAGGGTCGTACGCAGTGGACGCAACGAAGACCGGGAGGAATTCGCCATGTCCGAGGAGACTGTCAAGTCCCGGCCTTCGGTCGAGGACGACCTCGCGGAGCTGGAAGCAGACCTCGAACTCGAAGACGACTACGAGGAGCCGGAGCCCGAGCCGCTCCCGCAACCGTCCCGCGCCGAGCGTGCCCAGCGGGCCGAGCGCGCCGGTTACCGCCCTGGTCGCGGCGGCTTCGACCCCGAAGCGGCGGAGATCGCGGCGCGCGCGAAGTACGGCTTCAGGCAGCGCATCGTCGTGATCCTGCTCGTGATCGCGGTGGCCACCGCGGCCGTCGCCGGCTTTGTCATGCCGCTGGTCTGGTGGGGCCACGCGGTCGCCGACATCGTGCTGGTCGGGTACCTCGTCTACCTGCGCCGCCAGGTGCGGATCGAGGAGGAGATCCGCCAGCGCCGGCTCGCCCGCTTCAACAGCACCCGGGCGCCTCGCCGCCCGGCGCCGCCGCGCGAGGAGATCGACTCCTTCGAGGAAGAGGAGCCGGTCGAAGACGCCGAGGACGTGGACGTCGTCGAGCCGGCCCGCCGCGAGGTGGTCGAGCGCCGTCCGTCGCCGACTTCGCGGGTTCGCCGGAGCGCGGTGGTCGTGGATCTGGACGACGAAGACCCGGCTTTCGAGGAGCTCGACGAGCCCGGGACCGGGCCTTATCGGCGGGCTGTCGGAGAGTGACCCCCCTGCACGGTGTGCTCGTAGGGCACTGCTAAGCTTTACGAGCACAACCAAGGGGCTGTAGCGCAGTTGGTAGCGCGTCTCGTTCGCATCGAGAAGGTCAGGGGTTCGATTCCCCTCAGCTCCACCAGAAGGTCTTTATTCAAACACCGCCCGGACGCGATACGCGTGCCGGGCGTGTTGTTTTGTGTACGTGGTGTCACCGACGTAGTGGCGCGCCCGGTCTGGGCGGCATCGCCAAAGTCGACCAGCCGGGTGGTGATGGTCGTGGCAGCAACGTCGGCGAGGGCGGCGAACGGTTCCGTCAGTTCGGAGTGTTCAACGGAGCCGTCCTCGTTGATGTACAGCTTCTCGAAGAACCCTTGGTTGATCTGCCGCTTCACGTGGTCAGGTGCAATGAGATAAGCCCGCTCGCAGTGGCTGGCGGCCACGAGGGCCCGACGCAGTGTCTCGGCGATGTCTGCCGTACTGACTCGCGCAGCTTGGATTGCAGACTCTGCCTCAGCAAGCTCGCGGGTAAGGCGCCTCATCTCGGTGGCAAGAAGGTCTTGCGGGATTGCTCCGGCGTAGTGAGCCTGGAGAAGCTTCTCTCGCTCGTCTTGAACTCGGCGCTTGCGGGAGGTCGCGTGCTCCAGGCTGCGGGATGCCTCAGCTTGCTGCGCCGCCAGCTCCTCGTGAACCGCTGCGCGAATCTGCTCGGCGTGCTGCGGCGCGATGTGGAACGTGCCGTAGAAGCGGGACACGGCATCTTCCACGCGTTCGGCTCGGATGGCCCGGCGAACGCAATTGTTGGACTTGGTCTTCTTCTTGACGCACATGAAGTAGTCGTATGCTTCACCGCTCTTGCCTCGGTTGCGGGAGAAGATGAGCCGTCCACCGCAGGCTGAACAGTAGATAGTGGACCGTGGGTAGTGGTTGTGCACGCGTTCCTTGTCTCCAGTGTGGTTGTGGGCAGCCAAGATCGCTTGGTTGGCGAGCCAGGTGTCAGGTTCGATGAGCGGCTTGTGCTTGCCCATGTAGTGAATGCCCTGGTAGCTGACCACGCCCATGTAGTACGGGTTAGCCAGAATCTTGTACATCGTGGTGAGGGAGATGGCCTTTGCCGGACGACTCGGCGTCGGCCGACTTGTCAGCCCCTTGCCCTGGGCAGCGAGCGTCAAGTCGATGGCGCTCCACTGGGCCGTTGAGTACTCCTCAAGGCACCAACGGATGATCTCGGCACGTTCGGGATCTAGCTGTACCCACGAGAACTCCACGCTTCCCTGCGTCTCGCGCCGGTTCAGGTAGCCGAGCGGTGCACGGAACGGTGTGCCGCCCTCCTGAGCCTTGCGTACGAGGCCCTTCATGACTTCCTGGGCGAGGTTGCCCGAGTAGAACTGGGCGATCTCGGCCATGAGGCCATACAACAGCCGGCCGCTCGGCGTGTCGTCGATGTTCTCGGTACAGGAGATCAGCTTGACACCGTGCTTGCGGAGCATGAGGTTGATCGCGATGTCGTCTTCGCGGTTGCGCGCCAGCCGGTCGATCTTGTGCACGATCACGCACTCCGGCCGAACGGTCTTGATTTCTTTGAGGAGCTTCTGGAGCTGCTCGCGATCCGCGGACCGGGCCGACTCGCCCGCGTCCACGTATTCGTCGTGCACGCTGACGCCGAGCTGCTGGGCCCACCTGGGTGTCACCACCTCCGACACCGGCGACATCCTCGCCATCCACACCGACGAGTACGGCATCCACCAGTACGGCACCTGGCTGCTGGACAACGTCGCCGCCCTGTTCGACGACGGCCTCGCCATCGGCTCCGCCGGGCTGCTGCGCGACCGCAAGCAAGCCTGGGTCAGCGTCGAAGTCCCCGACAACATCACCACCCCCGAAGGGGTGGAGTTCCGGCCCAACCTGCTCGCCTGCTCCAGCCACGACGGCAGCCTCAAGTCCCGCTACAAGCGGGTCGTCACCAACGTCGTCTGCGACAACACCATGAACCTGGGCCTGCGCGAAGACGGCCAAGAAGTCGCCGTCGTCCACAAGCGCAACAGCAACCTGCAACTCCTCAACGCCCGCGAAGCCCTGCAGATCGTGCACACCGTCGCCGACGACTTCGCCGCCGAAGTCAAGAAACTGTGCCAGACCACGGTCATCGACCGGGCCTGGAATGCCTTCCTCGACGCCCACACGCCCATCCCCGAGCAGCCGGGCCGGGGGCGGACCAACGCCGTCAATAAGCGCTCGGCGCTGACCCGGCTGTGGACCAGCGACAGCCGGGTCGGCCCGTGGAAGAACACCGGGTGGGGTGTGATGCAGGCCGTCAACACCCACCTCAACCACGAGGCCGTCATCCGCGGTGCCAGCCGCGCCGAACGGAACATGACCCGGGTGATGACCGGTGAGCTGGGCAAGCACGACCGCACCGCCGCCGCGACCCTGCACAAGGTCCTCGCCGCCGTCTGAGCGCGCTCCGGTCCCCGCCCTCGCATGGACCGCCGATCGCGAACCCGCACCCGATGCCGTGGCTCCCGGCCACGCGTGACCTCGCGGTGTCGTGCGGCCTCAATCACGCGACCAGGTCCCGCGACACCGGTCAAGGCCACACCTCGACACATCGACGTCCGGCCGCAGGCACGGGGCCTTGACCGGCGCCACGGCGGGACCTGGGTGACCGCGGTCGTCCGCACTGCTGTTCGGCGCCGGGGTGCGGCTGTTCGACGGGGCCGTCGGCGAACACGTGCGGCTGGAGCGCACCGGCGTCGAGGAGACGCCGAACGCGACGCACCTGACCTTCCGGGTGCTGTCTTAGGGCATGTGCACCGTGCGCAGGAACGCCGCCAGCCGCCACGGCCGGCGGCCGCCGACGCGGACCTTGCCGCTCGCCACCGCCTTCAGCGGGGAGATCCGGCCGAACATCATCGGCACCAGCACGGCCGGGTCGAACGTCAGCCGGGCGTCGGCCGTGCCGTCGGGTTCCTCCACCCGCACGCCGCCGTGCTGCAGGACCATCACCACCGGGGCGGTGTAGTCCGAGCGGAACTCCACCGCGATCCGGCGCGGCGACGGCGTCGCGTAGTCGAGCAGCTTGCCGACGTCGTTGCGGACCATGCCGACGAAGAACAGCTCCAGGAACCGGCCCTCGTTCGCCGGGTCGATCCGCCACGGCTGCCCGCTCGCGCGGGCGATGTCGCTGCCGTGGATTTCGAGCTCGTTGACCAGGTGCGCGAGCATGCCCGCGACCGGGATGCGGCTGCCGCCGAGCCACCAGATCGGCTTCTCCGGGTCGTAGTCGCGGCTCACCTGCAGCACTTCCGCGATGTCCGCGCGCAGCCGTTCGGCCAGGCGGTGCGGGTCGCGTTCGGGGTAGGCGGTCATCGCGACGGCGTTCATCGCCGACACGGTCTCGATGTTCGCCGACGCCATCGGCTCTTCCAGCTCCGGCAGCGGCAGCGGGCCGCCGTCGCCCTTCACCATGGCCGTGTAGACGAGCGCGATCCAGCCGACGTGCGCGGCGGTTTCGACCACCGACCAGTCCCCGACGGCCTTCGCGTGCGGGTCCGGCGCGTTCTCCACGGCGTCCGCGAACCGGTCACCGGCCTCCGCGAAGGCCGCTCGCACCGCATCCCACTGCGCAGGCTGGATCGTCATGGCTTCGATGGTAAGGCGCCGGTGGCCCGTCCCGGATCTCTTCGGCTGCCTTCTTCGCCGGTATGTTCGCCGCATGGTCCGGCTCCTGCCCCGGTCGACCCGGGTGCGGGTCGCCCTCTTCGCCGCGCTCGCCGCGGCGCTCGTGCTCGGCCTCGGGTCGTACTGGTTCGTGAACGCCCTGCGCGACGGCCTCGAAAACAGCGCCAGGGCACGCGCGAGCGACAAGGTCGACGCGCTGCTCGCGCTCCTGAACGCCGGCGTCGCGCCCGCCGACGTGCCGCAGCGGTACGCCAAGGGCGGCGGGTACATGATCAGCGCGGAAGTGGCGAACCGCTGCTCGACCGGGCTTGAGAAGCAGTTCCCCGAGAGCGAACCGGTGCAGGTGTACGGGCCGGACTGCGTCATCGTCCTGCCGTTCGGCCTCGCCGGGCAGCAGTACAGCGGCGCGCCGACGGCCGACGGCCGCCACTACGTCGCCGCGGCCGAGCAGCTCGACCCGGTCGGGCTCGACACCGTCGACACCGCGCAGCGGCCTGCTGTGGGGCGGGGTGCCCGCGCCGCGCTGCTCGTCGGCGGCGTCGCTTGGCTCGCGGTCCGGCGGTCGCTGCGCGCGGTGGGCGCCATCCGCGCCGAAGTCGACGGCGTGCGCGCGGGCGACCTCGGCCGCCGCGTCCCGGTGCCCGACTCCGGCGACGAAATCACCGAACTGGCCGTCACGATGAACGCGATGCTGGCCCGGCTCGACCAGTCCGTGCGGCGGCAGAGCCAGTTCACCGCGGACGCGCCGAAGCCACTTCACTACATCAGCCGGCTCGATGCCCGGAGGAGCCAGCCTCAGCCGATTCGCCCGCAGGGTTGTGCCGTTTCTGGTGCGTCGCAGCGACGAGGCCAGCCGCATCGTCGCCCACGCCACCATCCAGGCCGGCAGCGGCGAGTTCATCGACGACGTCGCAGCGTTGGCGGTCACGACTGCGCTGGCCGACAACGCCGTTTACGGACCCTTGTTGCTGCCGCCGGCCGATCTTGACCCGCAGCGAATGGAGCAACTGTGGATGGCCCTCTTCCGCGGCAGCACCGATCACAACGCTCGGGCTCGGCTGGCGACGTTGATCGCCGCCAGCGCCGTGCGCCGCGGCGACCACCACCTCACCGCCTGTGCTCCGGTGCACGCCCACGGCGCGCCGGGCGCATCCACCGTCGGGCTGCTGTTCCAGCAGCACGCCAGCGCCGACGTCGTTGAGCACGAGTTGGACGAGATCGCCGGCCGGGTCGGCGCGACGCGCTGGTAGCCGACGTCCCTGGCATTCAGCTGGTCCGCGGTGTCCCGGGCGTCGTTGCACCGCTCCGGGGCGCCGCGACCCTTCCTCTGCAGGAGGTCCTGTCATGCGCCACGTGGTCCAGTGGTCTGGCGGCATCGGCTCCTGGGCCGCCACCGAACTCGTCCGCCGGGATCACCCCGACGACCCGATCACTCTGCTGTTCGCCGACACGAAAATCGAGGACAGCGATCTCTGCCGGTTCAACGCCGATGCCTCCATACGGCTGGGGATCCCGATCACCCGGGTCTGCGACGGCCGGACACCATTCGAGCTGTTCGTGCAGCGCAGCTATCTCGGCAACGCCCGGATTGCTCCGTGCTCGCAGCTGCTCAAGCAGAAGCCCTGTCGGCGGTGGCTGACCGAGCATACCGAGCCCGCCGACACCGTCCTCTACGTCGGGCTTGAGCCCGGCGAGCAGCGCCGGGCTCCGGCGATCACTGCCGGGTGGCGGCCGTGGCGGGTCGAGTACCCGCTGATGCAGCATCCCCTTCTGACCAAAGACGATCTGCTGGGCTGGTGTCGCAACGCCGGGCTGGAGCCGCCGCGGCTGTACCGCTTCGGCTCCAGTCACAACAATTTTTTCTGGACTAACTCACGCAGGACTGAAGCCCAGGTCAGTACGACGGCCCGGCCTTGCGTGGCGACGAAGACGTTGGTGACGAGCACGCCCAGGATCAGGCCTGTGATGCCGCCGACGACATCAACCTCGGCACCACCTGTCCGCCCCGTGTCCCTGGCGCGACGAAGATCTGCTTGCGCGGTGCCTAATCGGTCTTCCCGCACCGCCTCGCGGGCCTCTCAGTGTTCGCTGCTGAAGAACCGTAGCAACAGTGGGCCGATGGTCTGTGGGTCGACGACGTGATCCGGCCCGTCGAGGGTCTCCCGTTGAGCGTGGGGTAGTAGGTCTGCAAGCTCGTCGGCTGCGCGGTCGAAGAAGTCCGAGGGCAGGCCTGCCATGTAGGGGACCGTGATCGGTCCTCCGGTGGTGACCAGGACCGGTTGGGTGACCGTTGCCAGTCGATCGGTCGGCAATTGGTAGCGGTTGTGGAAGACGCTGTCGTGGACCAGCGTGGGCGCGAGGGCGACCGAATCCGCCCAATGCGACGTCTGCTTGCCTGCCGCTTTCCTGGCCGCGATGTTGTCGTCGGAAGCGCCGGACAGGCGCATGAACAGTTCGAGAACCTCCTCGTCTCGCCCGGCGTCGAAGGCGCGTCGGGTGTCCGCGATGTACTCCTCGAATCGCGGGCGTATGTCGTCCCCGACCGCGTAGGGCACCTCCCACACGGCGATCGTGTCGATGGCTGACCCGGCCGCGGCGGCTTCCAGCGCCAGCGCGCCACCAGAGGACGCCCCGAACAGGTGTGCCGAGCCACCCGCCTCCGCGATCAACGCATCCAGGTCCTCGATCTCTCTTTCCACGGCGTAGGGCTCGGTGAAGCCGCTCGCGCCGCGTCCCCGACGGGCATAGTTGTAGACCGTGAAGTGCTCGGCGAGAGCAGGTACCAAGGGAGCGTTCTCGGCTCCGTCGTCCAGCGCGCCGCCTACCAGGACGACAGCCGGGCCGCTTCCCTTCCGGTCGTAGGCGATGGTGGTGCCATCGTTTGATGTCACGCGAAGGTCCATCTCGTTCATCTCACATTCTCCGTTCGAGAGGTTTGTCTCAGCGCCTGAGCAGCGTGCCGACGACGGCCTCGGTGCGCGACCCCCGCGCCCTTGCGATCACGGCCGCCACGACGAGACAGGCGAGCGGTAGCCAAGGGCTCTGCAGTTCGGACCGCACCTGGTAGCCATGCGCGCCGCCGGAGAGGTGCACGATACCGAGCACCAGGAGCTTCGTCGCCGACATGCGCCCCCTCCGCTCAATCTGCTCGGACTCGCTCCGCTTGCGCGCCCGCCAGGGTGGTGTCAACTCCCACCAATACTAGGGTGCCCTCCTGGTCCGGGTGGTGTCAGCACTGACCTACAAAGGGTGCTGGTGGAGACCTCCAAAGCCAATGGCTGCGTGGATCGCGCTGCAACTCCTGCGCGGAACCAGCGTACGTAACAGGATGAATGAGATGGCGTCACATGCCCTGCTGCTGGAGGTGATCCTCGGCGGGCGGACAAGGCTGCGCGAAGTGCTCAGCGCAGCGGGAGAGCCCGTTGGCGAAGAAGCGGTGAACCGCGAGTGGATTGGCTTCTTCAAGAATCCAATTCGGGCGGAGGTCAGAGCAAACCATCACATGCAGCACCTCGCCAACATGCTGCCTCGAGTCACACAATCTCTCCTCGATCGTTCGTGGTTGCTGACGGTGTTCGAGCGCAAGACGCTTGCGACATGCGACCACCCAGTCCACGTCGTCCCGAACGAGGACCTGACGCAGACGGGTAGGGGGACGGGAATCGAGAACGCGCCGGTCATCTACGTTCCCTTGACTCGCCGACACTCGCTGGCCATGTATCTCCCATCTGCCTGGCCGCCGCCACTCGCCGCTCGGGGGCGCGACGTTCGCTGGCCGGGTGTAGCTGCCACCGCGCTCTATAGCAACTCCTGCACCGTGAACAGTGCCCGCCGGTTCCTGTTCCATCACCCCAAGGACACGCCGCTTGCCGGCTTCGATCTACCGCAGCCGCGTGAGCGCGAGGTTGCGGTCAACGCGCAGTTGTGGGGCTGGCTTGACGAAGACGACCGCCAAGTGCTCCTCGACGCCGGGTTCGGTCCTGACGACCTCGACGCTCTCCTGGAGCAGTAGCAGCAGAATCACAGCTCCACTCCCAGCTGAGGCAATGGCGTCAGCACCGCGATGGACCAGTTCGCCGCCGGGATCACTGCGCACGGTGCTCACGAATTGGCGCGGACGGTAACTGTTGGCATCGGCAGATCGACCGAACTCTTTGTGTGGCGGTCACGGGTGCGGTCCATGCTTACGAGCTTGCGGGTGGCCGCGTCGAGGCTGACCTGAAGTCCTTGAACTTCTCCTAGCCAGCCGTTCATCCGCGCCTCTTCGACGCGGTCACGCAGGTTGGCGATGATCTCGATGAGTCTCGGGCGGCTGCGTTCTTCTAGATGCGTCCGCCCGTCCAGCGGCGGTAGCAGCCGCGTTCCGGCCGTGGACACGGGCTCGCCGGCGGCCTCGGCCAGCTCGCGGATCTCGGCTACGGGGCGCCGCAGCAGGTCACTCATCGACGCCACCGCGAGCGGTCGCAGCTGCTCACCGGTGAGCAGGCCGACGCGGACCGCGCCGGTTCCGTCGGCGAACCGCACCAGATGGCTCATCCGGACCTCCTTCGTTCAGGGACGAACCTACGGAGTGCCGAGCGTGGCGGTCAACGAGTGCCGAACCGCCGGGAGCCGGGGCAGGCGGACGCGCCCGCCTGCCCCGCGTGCCCACCCGTCAGGGAACGATCTCCATCTGCGCCATCATGCCGAGGGTCGAGTGGTCGAGGAAGTGACAGTGGTACACGTACCGGCCGACGTAGTCGGTGAAGGTGGTCTGCAGCCGGACCCACTCACCCGGACCGAGGAAGACCGTGTCCTTGCGGCCCACGTCGTCCGGTCCCGGCGGGCCGCCGTTGCGGTCGAGCACGCGGAATTGCTCGAGGTGCAGGTGGAACGAGTGGGGCGCACCGAAGACGGTGTCGGTGTTGCGGACGGTCCAGATCTCGGTGGCGCCGCGCTTGACCTTGATGTCCACCCGGTTGGGGTCGTAGACCTGCTCGTTGACCAGGCCGGTGAAGTTCGTCTCGTCGAACCGCATGGTGATTTCCCGCTGGACGGTCGCCGTCCCCGGCGCAGGCAACGGCCGCAACGTGGCGGGCACGCGGCTGCTGTCGAGCGCGAGGCGCGTCACGTCGAACCGGAGCAGCGGTCCCGAGATGTCCTTGAGCACCAGGTGCGAACCCAGGGGCACCTGCGAGAAGTCGACCACGATGTCGACCCGCTCCGCGGATCCGAGCAGGACTTCCGACCGCGGCACCGGCGCCGGCAGGAGCCCGCCGTCGGAGGCGATCTGCGTCATCTGGACGCCGCCCAGGGTGAGGCGGAACTGCCGCTCGTTGGAGGTGTTGAGCAGCCGGAACCGGTACTTGCGGGCCGCGACCTGGAAGTACGGGTTCACCACACCGTTGGCGAGGATGGTGGTGCGGTCCGGGGGGAAGTTCGGGTAGACCATGGCCCCGTTGGCGTCGAGCTGGATGTCGCGGAGCATGATCGGCACGTCGTACTGCCCCGAAGGCAGGTTCAGGCCGCGCTCCGCCTCGTCGTCGAGGATGTAGAAGCCGTGGAGTCCCCGGTAGACGTTCTCGGCCTCGAGGTGGTGGGCGTGGTCGTGGTACCAGAGGGTCGCGCCCTGCTGGCGGTTCGGGTAGTGGTAGGTCCGGCTCTGCCCCGGGTCGAGCAGGTCCATCGGGTAGCCGTCGTCGGCCTGGGCGTTGTGCCCGCCGTGCAGGTGCACGTTGGACGGGACGTCCAGCTGGTTGGTGAACGTCACCTCCACCGGCGTGCCGGTCCTGGCGCGGATCGTGGGCCCGACGAACTGGCCGCCGAACGAGCGCACCGGCGCCGGCTTGCCGGGCAGGAAGGCGTGCTGCGCCGCCTTGATCGGGATCTTGTACACGTCGACGCCGTCGCCGCGCCGCATCGGCGTCAGCTGCTGCGGTATCGGCAGCCGCTGGGAGAACAAAACCCCCAGCCCCGCCGCCGGACGGCCCCCGCCCGCCGCAGAGCCCGCGGCCGGGGCATGCCCGGCGTGTTCTGCGGCGATCGGTTCCCGGGTCAGGGCCGAGGGCAGCAGCGCCGCCCCACCGACCACGCCTCCGGCCGTCGCCCACCCCAGTAGTTTTCTTCGGTTCAACATCACCGCTCCTCGGAGCTCATTGTTTGTTTTCGGCACCGGATTCCGGCGCTTCTCCCTCCAGCGATACTCTGTCGTGAGGAGCGAGCGGGCATCTCCGTAAATGCGAAGTCTTCACCGCAAGGGTGAGAGTCCAGAAGGAATAGATCGGCTCGCCGACCGGGCGTGATGTTTCGGTCACTGCGCCGAACGGCCGATCCACCTTTTGGTCGCGGGTAATTTTCCCACCGGCGCGACCCGCTTGCCAACTCGATCATTCAGTCAAAAGGGACAACCACTGAATGTTGATGCGCCCCGGGTTCTGTGCAGGCTCTGATCTCAGGGAGGATGCAGAGCATGCCGGCACCGAAGAAGTGCAGCGACGAGCCGCGTGAGCGGGCGACCCGGATGGCGTTGGACGCGATCGCGGTCGAGGGGTCAGCGGATGGCGGCGATCCGCCGGGTCGCGGGCCAGTTGGGCGTGCACCCGGAGGCGTTGTGGACGTGGGTCAAGCGGGCCGAGATCGACGCCGGCACGGCACCCGGCCGCACCAGCGATGATGCGGCACGGATCGCCGAGCTGGAACGCGAGGTGCGTGAGTTGCGGCGGGCAAAGGAGATCCTGAAGACGGCCTCGGCGTTTTTCGCCGCCGCGGAGCTCGACCGCAAAATCAAGTAGCGTCTGACGATTCCACGCCTAGGCGGGAGGTTCCGCTCGCGGTGGTCGTCGACTATATCGACGGCCGCCGCGAGCGGGTTGTCGAGGGGAAGAAGCTCGGGGTCGAGTCGATCTGCGCAGTCTTGAACGATGCGGATGTGCGGATCGCCCCGAGAACCTTCTGGGCGGCCAAGAAGCGCACGCCGTCGAAACGTGCCGTGCGGGACGCCGAACTGCTCGCTGAGATCGAGCGTGTGTTCCGCGAGAATTACGGTGTTTACGGAGCGCGGAAAGTGCATGCGCAACTCAACCGTGCGGGAATCCGCGTGGCTCGCTGCACGGTCGAGCGGCTGATGCGCCAGAAGGGCCTGCAGGGACTACGGCGAGGCAGGCAGGCCAGGACCACCATCGCTGCCGCCTCGCCTTCGCCGGCGGACCTGGTCGACCGCCGCTTCACTGCCGACCAGCCGAACCAGCTCTGGATAGCGGACATCACCTATATCCGGACGTTTTCGGGATGGGTGTATGCCGCGTTCGTCATCGATGTGTTCTCGAGAATGGTCGTGGGCTGGCAGGTGTCGACCTCGTTGCACACGAATCTCGCCCTCGACGCGCTGGAGATGGGGATCTGGGCCCGGCAACGAGCCGGACAAGACGTGACCGGACTTGTCCATCATTCCGACCGCGGAGTTCAATATCGAGCCATTCGTTATACCGAGCGTTTGGTGGAAGCGGCAGTGGTCGCCTCGGTCGGTTCGCGCGGAGATTCCTACGCACGGCGTAGACGGCCAGCTTGGTGAACGCGCCCTGGCTGGATCTGCTGTGCAGGGTGCCCATGCTGCCGTCGTTGCCCATGGACATCGCGTTGGTCAGCGGGATGACCTCCGGGCCGCGAACCTCGCCGACGATGACCCGGTCCGGCGACATCCGCAGGGACTGCCAGAGCAGGTCCGACAGGGAGATCTCGCCCTGGCCCTCGATGTTCGGTTCGCGGGCCTGCAGTGCGACCACGTCCGGGTGGGCGTCAGCGTCCTCGCCGAGGCCGAGCTCGAAGACGTCCCTGATGGTGATCAGTCGCTCCCACGGGGGATGGCCGAGGCCAGGCCGCGGAGCAGTGTGGTCTTGCCGATCGCCGTGCCGCCGGTGACCAGGACGTTGCGTTTGGCCCGCACCAGGGCTTTCAGGAAGCTCTCCAGGGCGAGGTCGATGGTGCCGTTTTCGCGCAGCTCGGCGAGGGTGACCTTGGCGAACCGGTGTCGGCGGATCGACACCGTCGGCCGCGTGGTGACCGCCATGACCGCCGAGACGCGCTCGCCACCGGGCACCTGAAAGTTCACGATGGGCGAACCGCGGTCGAAGCGGCGCTCCTCCACCCCGGAGCGGGTGGCCAGGTCGCGGATGAGCTCGATCAGCTCGGTATCCGAGCCGACGACCGGCGGCAAAGGTTGCGGCGGCCGTCGGCGTACTTGACGAAGACGCGGTCGCCGTTGATGTTGATGTTCTCGATGTCGGTGTCGGCCAGCAGTGGTTCCAGGCCGGCCAGGCCGAAGACCTCGTCGAGGACCTGGCGGATCAGCCGCTGCTCGACCTCGAGTGCCACCAGCATCCCGCCGGTGGCGGAATTGCGCAGCTCGGCCTGGGCGTGTGCCTCGGCCGCGTCGGTCAGGATCGCCTCGGCCAACCGGCGGCGTGCTGGGGCGTCCATCGGCGGGCGGCCGGCGGTCTCGTCGGCCCGAATGCGCCTGCTGAGATGGGTCGACAATTCGTCGCGCAAGTGCTGCCGCAGCCGTTCCATCGCCGCTGCCTCTCCCGCGGGCCGGTGGGGAAGCTCCGACGGTCCAGGCATGTGCTGGGCAGCAACCAGGTTCGGACCAGCGCCGTTGGTCGACGCCGTCAGGCGCGGATCGCCGAGCTCAGGCCGGGTCATGACGTCGCCCCGTTACGGGTCTGCGGCCCGAGCGGTTGCAGAGCGGCGCCAGAGGCCGGTTCACCCGGAACTGCCAGCCGCAGGTGCGGTGCACGGGCGCCGTTGGTGGCCGGCTGGTGGCCGTGTGAGTAGAGGTTGAGCGCGATCCTGGCGGCGGCCCGCCCCAGCGGGGACTTGTCGGGCCCACGTCGGCCGGTGCCCTGACCGCACAGCACCGCGGCGCCCTTGTCGTCGCGCGGCACGCGACCCATCACCGGGATGCGCAGCGCCTGGGAGACCTCCGCGGTCGGGTAGCCGTCGCCGACCAGGACGAAGCACGGGCGGCGCGACCACTGCTGGGCGGCCTGCAGTTTGAGCGCGACGTGGGCGAGCTCGTCGTCATGCGGGCGGGCGACCAGCAGCATCGCGTCTGCGCTGCGGATGATCGGGAACGCGGGTGAGTCCGGATCGACTCGGCCGCGCGCATATCGAAAGGGTGGTGCTGGAGGCCTTCGTCGCGGCCATCGACCGCTGCGGCGATCCGGCCGCCCGCACCCTGCTCGGCCGCGTCTGCGATCTGCACGTGCTGGCGGGCGTCGAGGCGGACCGGGCGTGGTTGCTCGAACACGGGCGGCTGAGCGCGAGCAGCGGCAAGGCCGTGGTCGCCGCCGTCAACCAACTGTGCAAGCAACTCCGCCCCGCACGCCCGCACGCTGGTTGACGCGTTCGCCATCCCGGAGCAGTTCCTGGCCGCGCCGATGGTGACCGAACAGTGAAGGCGGCCAGGGTCAGCGGACGGCGAGGCCCTCCACCGGGGCTGGGGGCGCCGGGATGTGGAAGAGGTCGACGAACCGGTCCAGCAGGGTGAGGTCGCCGCTCGCCCGCAGGATCCCGGCCTCGATCGCCGCCAGCGGGCTCAGCCTGCCGCTCAGCAGCTGCTGAATCGAGCCGACCGACTCGATGACGAGGTCGGCCCCGGGAAGGGCGCCCTCGGCGACCTTGAGCGCGCCGTCGTCCACGAAGGCGTGCACGATCAGGTCGCCATAGCGGATCTCGAAGCTGACGTTGACGCCCGCCGCGTGCTCCGGCCGGAACGTCGTGTACAGCGAAAGGATCGCGGAGTCCATGGTGAACAGGTCGTCCGGCGCGGGGTCGAGCAGTGCCCTCGCGCCCCACAGCCCCAGCTGCAACAGCACCGGTTCCAGCTCGCGGCCGTACTCGGTGAGTTCGTAGACCACGGCCGCGTCCAGTTTTGGCAGCACGCGCCGCCGGAGCACGCCTGCCTTTTCCAGTTCGTTGAGCCTGCCGGAAAGCACGCTCGGTGGCAGCTTCGGCAGGGTCTGCCGCAGGTCCGAGTATCGCTTCGGGCCGAGCAACAGGTCTCGCACGACGAGCAGCGACCATCGCTCGCCGACGAGCTCGAGGGCGCGGGCGAGGCCACAGAATTGCCCGTAGGTTCGACCGGTCATGATGTGCGTCCCTTCTACGCCGGTGTGGGCGGAGTAGGTGTTGTGGTTTGCGTTCGAAAGCTGGTCTGTTCGCGTGGCCCCTTCAGCGGTGCGACTGGTCCGAGAGCAGGACGTGGTGCAGCTCCTGGAGCTCGTTACACGGCTCGAGGCCGAGCTCGCCGCTCAGCCTTGCCCGGAACTGCCGGTAGAGCTCCAGCGCCTCGATCCGCCTGCCGCTGAGGTTGAGCACCCGCATCAGTTGGCCGTTGAGGCCCTCGTCAAGGGGGCTGGCGGTGATCAGCGACCGCAACTCGCCAATCAGGTCGTGGTACATGCCCGCCTCGATCTCGGCATGGATGCGCAGGCGCTGCGTGTTTCGTCGCTGTTCCTCCAGGTCGGTCGCATACACCGAGAGCACAGGGCCGCATGTCACGTTGGCCAGCGGCGGCCCGCCCCACAGGTCCAGTGCCTTGCGCAGGACGGTGGCGGCTTCGGCGTAGTGCTGCCGGTCGAACAGCGCCCTGCCCTCCCTGGCCAGCCGCTGGAACACGGCGACGTCGACCTGGCCAGGGTCGACGCGCAGCAGATAGCCGGGTGCCCTGGTCACGATGATCTGGTCGCCGTCGCTGGCGAATCCGTTGGCTTCGATGTACCTGCGCAGTTGCCAGACGTGTGTCTGCATGGTGGTCCGGCCGCCGCGGGGCGGGTCGCCCGCCCACAGCTCCTTGATGATCAGGTCACCCTGCACGACCTTGCCGGGACGCATGAGCAGCATCGCCAGCACCTGGAGCACCTTCGGTGCCGTCGGCGCGTGGTCCTCGCCGTCCTTGCGGACCTCCAAGGGGCCGAGCAGGGTGAAGTGCGGCCCACCGTTGGGCTGGCCGGCGAACCCGGCCGAGACGTCGTCAGATCGGTCCCATAACGCCAGGTCGGAATCCAACATACGTGGCTCCCATCGGTGACTTCCGTCGCTGGTTGACGTCCACCCAGTTCGATGTCGATCCAAGCGACGGTCGATTCCTGAACACTGGCAGATCGATCGTGGCCGCGGCAGTGCACCGGCCACGAATACCGATTGAATCCGGCCCGCCGCGCCTATGGTCAACGCATATGCGGTTCATGGATTGTGCACTGGTGATATCGGCGACACGAAACCAGAATTTCTAGCACAGCACTGACTTTCCCGGACCACGGGAGTCTGTTGGTTAGTCACGTGCTGCACAATACTGAGGGGTAATGATGGCTAATCGGGTCCACCAAAGTACGCAAGATGGCAGCAAACACTAATCCGAACAGTCCAGCAATGTCTCCTCCATCGATCTCCAAATAGACGAATTCGACCAGTGGAGCAACCCTCGCCGGTTGCGGCTGGGTCCGACCGGTTGGACCAAGGCCGAGGCGTGTGAGGAAGCTGCCTGATGGACCACGGTGCCGATAGAGCGCAGTTGATCGGGTTCAAGCGCAACTACGAGCCGAGATCAGCCCCGAGGGTGGCGCGTTCCTGTTCTCCGAACGAGGCGTAATGGCGCTGCGCGGAGCACAGGTAGGCGCCGTGGTCGCCCTGCTCGACGGCACCAACGACATCGCGGCCGTGCTGCGGGCCAGGCCGGGGAAGATGGAGGCCGAGCAGACCAGCAGGGTGCTGGAGCGGCTGGTGCAGGCAGGCCTCGTCGTGCTTCGCACGCCGGGTGCGACCAGCACCAGCGAGCCCGCGCTCACGTTCTGGGACGCCTGCGACGTCGACCCCGGCGGTTCCGCGGCCCGGCCTGCCGCCAGCGCCGTCGGCCTGCTCGCCGTGAGCGAGGCGGTCGAGACCACCGCGGCGGCGGAGGCGCTGCGGGCGGCCGGATTGCCGGTGATCACCGGCACCGGCCCCCGCCCCGCCGGCGGGAGGTGGGTGACTTGTCGTTACGACAATCAGGTGATGCGGCTGCCCCCCAGCGGTCAACCGCGTGCGCACTGCCCGTGCCACCGGCTGGGTACCACTGACTTGTCTGGTCCTTGACCCCTCTTTGACGTGCGTGAGAACAGGTGGGGTCATGCTGGCTACCAGACGAGGTTGACGGCGCGATTCGTCGACACAGACGTCGGAAACAATGACGAGCCGGAACGTCGCCGCACCTCGCGCGGCGCTCCGGTAGGTCGTGGCCGGGGCAGACCACGACGCGAACTGGGGCCGAGCCGCCCGGTCAGGGACGTGCGGTGACTCGGAAGCGAGTGAGAGGCCGCGAGTGAGCAGGGACCACAGCAGGTAGGACATTTTTATCTCCAGGGTTCCGGACTGTGCCGGAAATGCTGGAGTCCATTGGGGAGTCGAGTGGATCCGGCGGTTGCGGATCGTTCTCGAGGACCGGAGGAGAGACCTATGCAACTTGCCGTCCAGCAAGCAATTTCGGCGATGCGCGATCGTTACTTCGACCCCCTCACCCTCGGCCAGATAGCGGCTGAGGTGTTCGTCAGCCCCTTTCATCTCTCCAGGGTGTTCGCGGAGCTGACGGGCGTGACGCCGGGCCGTTACCTGACCGCCGTCCGGTTGTTCGAGGCCAAGCGGCTGCTGCTGACCACCGATCTCACCGTGGCCGACGTCGTGTGCAGCGTCGGCTACAACAGCGTCGGCACGTTCACCAGCCGGTTCACCAAGGCGGTCGGCATGACCCCCACCCAGTACCGCAGCCCGGAGGTACGCGAGTTGCTGCTCGCCGTAAGCCCCGACTTCCACCGGGTGCCCCCGGCCGAGGCGCTGCCCGGCGCGAACGGGCTGCCCGTGCAGGGCGCAGCGTCGATGTCCGCCACGGTCGACCTGCCCGCCGAGGCCGCACCGGCCAACGTGCTGGTCGGCCTGTTCGCCGAGCGCATCCCGCAGTGCGGGCCCGTGGCGTACGCCGCGCAGGCCGGTGTCGGCTCGACCAGGCTGACCATCTCGGACGTGCCGCCAGGGCGGTGGACCGTGCTCGCGGTCGCCGAGGGCGCGCACGGCGGGGGCGCGGAGAGCATCTACCTCGGCACGGTTCGGCAGCCGGTCGCCGTGCACCCTGGCGGCGCCACCAGGGTGCACCTGCGGTTGCGCGACCTGCAACCGACCGATCCGCCCATCGCGATCACGCTGGCCTCCGACACCTTCCCACACGGTACGAGCCGCGATCTGGCCCGTCCCGAGCTGCGGGTTGCGGCCTGACCAGGGGAGCGATGATGGCGACGACGTTCGGCGCCCTGCGCCGCAGGTTCTTGGCCCCCTCGCTGGCCGATGTGAGCTTCGCCGGCCGCGTCCTGACCTGAGGATGAGTTGCCGATCGAGGGCGGCTTCGGTCTCGCTGGGCGGCCCGGCTCCGGACGCGTGGGCGGTTTGCCGACGTCCGCATCCGGAAGTGGAGCAGCATCCGTCGGCGAGAGGCGAAGAAAGGAGCCGAACATGAATATCCCGGACTGCGGAAACGGGGAAGACCATTGCCTACCGGGAGTTCCTCGGCGAGCAGCAGGCCGCGTTGCGGCAGCGGCCCTGCCGTGAGCCGCCGGTCATCTACCACGAACGGGGCGAGCAGCGTGCCTGCCGACACGGAGACGAGGGAGCTGCTGGTCGGGGATGCCCACGTGTTCAGCCCCGCCACGTTCCGGGACTTCAGGGAGTGCTCGTCGTGACCTACCAGGAGCCGGTGATGATGCACACGACCGGGCACCGGTTCCCGGTCGTGCAGACCGGGCACAGCCGCTCGCGTCGCGACGACGTCATCGAGGAGGAGCTCGCCGTGTCGCCGCTGGACCCGGGACTGGGCCTGCCGATCGAGAATCCGCCCACCGTGTCCGAACGCGATCAGGCGGCGCCTTCCCTCGCCGAGGCGCTGGACCGGGGCCTGCTTCCCGACTACGAGACGAGCATCGCACTGGAAGCGACGTTATGAACGCGCGTACGTGGACCGTGTGCAACGAACGGGCGATCTACCGCAGCCCGTGGGTCGATCTCGCACTGTCCGAGGTGGAGCTTCCCACCGGGGTCACGTTCGAGCACCATCTGGTCAGGGTGCCGCCCTCGGTTGCCGTCGCGGTGACCGAGGCGGACCGGGTGTTGATGCTGTGGCGGCACCGATTTATAACCGACACGTGGAGCTGGGAACTCCCGGGTGGAGCCATCGAGGCAGGTGAGACACCGGTGGAAGCCGCCGTGCGTGAGGTGGTGGAGGAGACGGGTTGGCGACCGCACCGGCTCTCCGAGCTGTCGTATGTCCAGCCGATGGCCGGTATCGCCAATGCGGAGCATTTCGTGCTCCGTGGCCACGGGGCCAGCTATGTCGGTCCGCCAGTCGACTGCCACGAGTCCCAGCACATCGCCTGGGTTCCGTTGGCCGAGGCGGAAGAGCTGCTCGAACGAAGGCGGATCGTCGCGGCAGCCTCGGTGGCGGGAGTGCAGCGGCTCCTGCTCGCCAGCCGAGCATAGCTGCGGGTGATGCCACCGTTGCTTTCGGACTTGCGTGCGGTCATCGGAGCGACCGGCGACCTCGGCAGGTGCCGACGATCAGCAGAGGCGCCCCACCCCTGTGCGAGCTGTGCTGCTCGGAACGAGGTCGGCTCCATCCACGAGTACGGGTCCGCGCCCTTCGGCACCACGATCGACGAGACGACGCAGCCCGGCCGACCCCGGACGCGCCGGACGCGCCGGACAACCCCGCAAAGGCCATCCAGGTGCTTGCAGAACCACGAGTTCACCCCAGGATGAAACGGGGGAGTGTGCACTCGAAGAGAGGACGACCTCCGATAGGCGGCCGTACCGTCGTTCTCGTGGACCTCCGCACTGTGATCGTGCTCGGCGCAGGCACGATCGGCACGTCGATCGGACTCGCGCTGACCCGCAGCGGTGTGCGCGTCCGGCTGGCCGACCCGACGCCGACGCGCTCGCCGCCGCGGTGAGTCGCGGCGCGGGCGTTCCGCTCACCCCGGGGGCGGGAGCCCGGGGCCTTGGCACCGCGTACACGGACGTCGCCGCGGTCAAGAGCGACATCGTGGCCGCTGTCTCGGCCGTAGGCTGTGACCTGAAGTGCCTACGTTCCAGGGCATCCCGTGGTCGCCGGGGACCTTGGTGATCCGGCGACTGTCGATGCGGGACTGGCGGGCCATGAAGCGGACGCACTGAGGCATCACCCGCAAGATCATCGGCGAGGTTCCCGGGCAAGCACCAACCGGTTCGACATGGGGTCGGAACGGTCTACGAACTGGTGGATCGCGGGGGTCTTCAGTCCCTCCAATCGACGTCGGCGCCGCAGAGCTCGGGGATGAATATTTCTACAAGCGATTATTGATTGGGACTGGAGGACTAATGATGGGGAGTCGGAACTCCGACGTAGTCTTCGTCAGGTGGCCCGCGCAGGCGGACCTGCGGAACCGCTATCAGCTTGAGGGGATACCTCGATTACTTGTCATAGAAGGAGGCGCGGTACCGCCGATCAGCAACGATCCGATTGAAGATTGGGCTCGCCAACCGATATCTCGGGTCGACCTGGATGCGAGGGTCAATGCCTTGCAGAACCGGTTCGACAGCCGCCGGGCGCCGAGGATCGACTCAGCGGGAACTCTAAGTTTCGGAAGTCACTCGATCACGATCTCGACCACTCAGGCCCACCTCATGGCCCTGCTCGTCGAACGCTTCGGCGAGGTAGTGTACCGCAACGAATTGACGAACTATTTGGCAACGCAGGTAACGACCCTTACAAGGAACTCGCTCGACCTCCATATTATGCGGCTCCGCCGAAGACTTCAGTCGATCGATCTGTCGATCCGCACCGCGTGGGGCCGAGGATACATCCTGGAGGCTATGCGCTCCTGAAGCAAAGCCTCTGGTGCGGACTTCTCGTTGGATCACGTGATCGCGATCGCTGCCACGTGCGCATCGCCGATACGGCCAGCTTCGACCACGCGGCACTGTGCCCGCTCATCACCCGAAGCACGCCGGGGAGCGCTGTCGGCTGGCTGCCGACCGCTCGCAATGCTCAGCTGTTGCTGGTTAGCAGTCGAACCAAGGTGCTGCCGACAGGTGTGTCCGGGTTGGCGAGGTCGAACGGCAGGTCGAAGTGATTTCGGTGCGCGAGGACCATTTCCTCGACGGCGATTCCGTTCGCACGTAGGGCAGCGACGTAGTTGTCGTGCTGACGGGCGTACTCCGGTGTCTCGAGTCCGCCACGGGCGACGGTGATCGGTGGCGCCGTGACTGGGGCGTGCTGGATGGGGCTGTTGCGGCGAGCCGATTCCTCCGTGAGGCTCAGTGCATCGTTGACGTAACTGTGCCGGACTGGGTCGAGGTCGTAGATGCCGCTGAGCAGTGTGGCTGAGCCGAACACTTCGGCTGGTGTACGCCCGTCGGGCAGCCAGCCGTCGGTTAGGGCCATGGCGACCAGGTGCGCACCCGCTGAGCTGCCGCTGAGGTGGATCCGGCCCGGCGCGATGCCATAGGTGTCCGCGTTGTCCACCAGCCACAGCAGGCCACGGCGCACCATTGCCACAATCACGTCGAGGTCGTAGTTCGGTGCGAGACCGTAGCCCAGGGCAGCGAAGGCCGCGCCAGCGTGCAAGGCGGCAGGCGCGGCGAAGCTGGACTCGTTCTTGCTGAGCTGCTGCCAGTTGCCGCCGTGCACGTAGACCAGCAGTGTGTTGCTGTCGTAATGCGGAAAGAGGTCAAGCTGCTCGACATCGGAATGCCCATAGTGCACGGTATGATGCCGGTATGTGGCTCGGGCGCCTGCGCTACGTGTGGCGTACTCGTGTAGGTAGTACTCGATGTCGGTAATGCACGAGCTGGGCGAGTACTGTTGGTCCAAGTCGCCCCAGATGGTCGTCATTATCATAACCCCCAACTAGTACGGTGTCACACGCTAACATTTGTCTTGGCAACGTTTCGACTGCTTAACAGAATTCTGAAAGACCGATCTAAGAGCGTGTCTCATGTGGCCGCTTTGCGGAGTTTCTTGTAGCAGGTGAGGGCGGCGGCGAGGGTGAGGAATGCCAGGAAGTGGCCGGCTTTGCGTTCGTAGCGGATGGTGAGTCGTCGGTATCCGGTGAGCCACGAGATCGTCCGCTCGATCACCCAGCGGTGGCGGCCGAGCTTCTCGCTGGTCTCGATGCCCTTTTCGCACGTACCGATGCCGCATCAACGATGACGCGGGACCAGTCGATCAACCCACGGCTGCCCAACTCCTCCAGTACCGCATGGTGAAGTTGACGCGACAACCCAGCCTTGGTCCACTGGTCGAAACGTCGGTGCGCGGTCTGAAACGGTACCCCGAACGACGGCGGCAGATCCCGCCACGAACACCCACTGATCAACACGTACACGATCGCGGTGAACACCGCACGAGCCGGCAACGGCGCCGTCCCGCCACCCTGCCGACGAGCCCGGCACTCCGGAACCAACGGCTCCACCAGCACCCACAACTCGTCCGGCACCAACCGCATCGACAACCGATCAACCACGACCCAAGCTCACGGACACAAGATCATAAAATCCACGTGGGACACGGTCTAAGCATCTTTCAAGGGACTGTTCCAAGATCGGTGTTTCTGGCCCGACACGCCGGGCTGAGGTCCGGCGGGATGGGCACTGTGAGTGATGACATCGGACCTTGTGAGTCCACGTAAGAGTGAGTCCGAGCCGGCGCGGGAGCTGTCGCCGGAGCAGGCCGCCGCGGCGGCGATGGTGGCCGAGGCGAAGGCCCGGGGGCTGGCGTTGACCGGCCCGGACGGGTTGCTGAAGCTGTTCACCAAGACCGTGCTGGAAACCGCGCTCAACGAGGAGATGACCGAGCACCTCGGCCATGAGAAGAACCAGGCCGACCCGGGCCGGGGGTCGACGAACGTGCGCAACGGCACCCGGCCCAAACGGTGATCTCGGACGCCGCCGGCGAAGTTCAGATTGAGGTTCCGCGGGACCGGGAGAGCACGTTCGAGCCGCAGATCGTGAAGAAACGGCAACGGCGGCTGGCGGATGTGGACGAGGTCGTGCTGTCGCTGTATGCGAATGGGATAACCACCGGTGAGATTTCCGCGCATTTCGCCGAAATCTACGGAGCATCGGTCAGCAAGTAGACGATCTCACGGATCACTGACAAGGTCGTCGCCGAAATGAATGACTGGGCCAACCGCCCGCTCGACGCCGTGTACGCAGCGGTGTTCATCGATGCAATCCACGTCAAGGCCCGTGACGGCCAGGTCGCCAACGGCCCGTCTATGCCGCCATCGGCGTCACCGTGGACGGTCACAAGGACGTCCTGGGCCTGTGGATGGGCACCGGCGGCGAGGGCGCGAAGTTCTGGATGAGCGTGCTGATCGACCTGAAGAACCGCGGCGTCCGGGACGTGTTCTTTCTCGTCTGACGGCCTCAAGGGCCTGCCTGAGGTCGTGGCGAAGTGGCGCAACGCGTGGAATGAGTTCACACCGTTCCTCGACTACGACGTCGAGATCCGGACGATGATCTGCTCCACGAACGCGATCGAATCCCTGAACGCCCGCTACCGTCGGGCGATCCGCGCACGCGGGCATTTCCCGACCGAGCAGGCCGCGATGAAGTGCCTGTACCTTGTGACCCGCAGCCTGGACCCCACCGGCACAGGCCGCGCCCGATGGACGATGCGCTGGAAACCCGTGATCAACGCCTTCGCCATCACCTTCGGTGACCGCTGGCCGGGAGCCGAAACCTACTGATCAACAACGCCGGAAACACCGATCACGGGATAGCCCCTCTTTCAAAGAAATTTCGTAGGTGTGGTCGGTGTCGTGGGGCACGTGTAGCGTCTGGTGCCGTCAGCATGCGGCCAGCTGTCGGCGAAGCGTCGTGGAAACTGCAAGTGAGGAGCGTACGCGGATGAGCTTGTCCGGCAGAACTGTAGTCGTGACCGGCGCCGGTTCGGGGATCGGCCGTGCGACGTGTGCAAGGTTGTGCCGGGCAGGCGCGCGGGTAGGCGCGATCGGTCGGCGCAAGGAACCACTGCTGGCTCTGCGCGATGACCTCAGCGACGAGCCCGGTGACGTGGTAACGCTGCCCGCCGACGTCGGTTCGGCAGCCGAGGTCGAGCACGCGGTACGGACTCTGACGGATCGGTGCGGTCCGGTGAGCGGAGTCGTCAACAATGCCGGCCTGGCGCGCTTCGCGCCGATCGAGTTTTCCTCGCCGTCCGATCTGGACGCCATGTTCGCGGTGCACCTCCGTGGACCGGTGAACGTGCTGCGGGCCTGCTTACCGGACCTGCGTAAGCATCGTGGCGCGGTGGTGAACGTGTCGTCGGTCGGTGGCCTTCTGGCGATGCCGAACCGATCCCTATACGGCGCGACGAAGGCCGCTGTGAACAGCCTGACCCGGTCGTGGGCACGGGAGCTGGCGCCACAGGTCCGGGTGAACGCGGTCCTGCCCGGCCCGGTCGACACGCCGATGTACGACGACCTGGGGCTTACCGGTCCACAGACCCAGACTCTCCGTGCGGACTTGCTGGCGTCGACCCCGTTGGAGAGGTTCGGCGAACCCGATGAGATCGCCCGGTGGGTCACCCTGCTCCTCGATGACGACACGTCGGGGTGGGTCACCGGTGTGCTCTTCCCGGTCGACGGCGGCCGGACCAGTTGATCCGGCTGCATGCCAGGTGACGGGCACGTTCTTTCGTGATCAGGCCTGGCTCTAGCGCACGGTGGACTGCCACTCCATCAGCGAACGCGGCCAGCGCTACCGCCGCAGTCTCCGCTTACTGGTACGGCCGTCACCGCGTGCGCATCCTCCGCAATCCGGCGCACATCACACTCAACGACGACGCCAGAGTCGAAGTTCGCGGAATCGCCTGGGAAAGAGCCCGCGAGATCGTCATGTTCGCGACTCCCGACGGTGGTGGATGGTCTCGCGTCTTCTATCAGAAGCAAGAGAGGGAAGGCGTTGCAATAGTTCATGTCGACCTCGCCGTGGGATCCGGTGCCGGTGCGGGAGCGGTTGGCGCGGCGGATGGCTGCCGAGTTGGCGCCGGAGGCGGTGATCTTTGATGACGCCGGGTATCTGACGTCGGGGAGGTCGTCGCCGTGTGTGGCACGCCAGTACACCGGCACCGCGGGCAAGGTGACCAACTGCCAGGTCGCGGTGAGTCTGCACCTGGCCACTGAGACGGCCTCTTAAGCACACCGCATCACAACGGCAGGACCGAAGGCGTCAACACCCGTACCATTCTGTGGAATCTGATCTGTCAAGTTTATTCCTGGTTGCCCTGCTTCACCGAGACGATCGGCAGCAAGGTCGCGGTCGCCGGGACACCGATGTCGCGTGGCGTGCTCCCCGATGGTGTGTCAGTTGGTCTGACACTCCCGAGTCGGATGAGTCGAGAGGTTCAGGTCCGGTTCTGTGAGAGCCGGGCGGTGCGATCCCGCCCCGGCTACTCATCAGCTTCTCGTCGGACCGAAGACGAGGCCGAGGTGATCCCTTCGGCTGCCGTTGTAGCGAGGCGGTGTCGATCATGCGAAGGTCGTCGCTCCCCACTCGGTGGCGGGGACGTTACGGACGTGCTCGGTGAACTCCCACAGGTGGTTCTCGTGGTCGAGGGTGAGGTACTGCCGTAGGCCCCAGGGTTTGTCGCGGGGTTCGTGGAGGGTTCGGGCGCCCTCGGCGCGCGAGTGGGCGTAGTGCTTGTCGACGTCATCGACCCAGACGATCAGCTGAGCAACGGCTGGCACACCGGTGGGCGGGATGGTGAGCCGCTCGCCGACCTTGGCGAGCATGACGACGCCAGCACCGGTGTGTAGGTCGGCGTGGCAGACAGTGCCGTCGACGGTTTGGCGGAGTAGTTCGCGGAAGCCGAAGACCCGGGCGAGCCAGGCTGCGGCGGCCGGTACGTCGGTGTAGCCAAGTTCGACCACTACTCCGGGGAATCCAGCGTCGGGGTTGTACACCGGCACCTCCGGGGCTAGGAAGGGGTGACGGCCCCTGGCCGACACCTTGGGCCCAGCAAGTCACTGGGAGTCGCAGGCACGTGGCCGCGGATGGAGTAGGGGTCGAGTACGTCGTCGGGGGTGACTCTCGATGGAGACCTTGGTGCCAAGGCCGAGTTGTTCGGCGGCTTGTAGGATGACATCCAGGGCGAGGTGATCTTCGAAGGCGACGTCGTTGGAGTCGAAAACGGTGAGGTTTTCGCGATATTGAGCCCACTTGTCGGGGTGGGCGCACAGGGGGCCAGTGATAGGCCGATTTCGTCCTCGGCCAGTTGCTGGCATTCGCCTTCGTTGCGGGCCTGTTCGCGGTGATCCACGCAGACCAGCGCTCGTCGCAACAGGCTGACCGGGAGCTCGGTCTTGCCGGCAATCCCCTGGAACCGTAGAGACGTGAACTTTGTGGATCTTTCCTTTGGGTTCGCTCTCGGTCCGCTTGCTGTTGGGCGCACGCCCGCAGGAGGGGTCAAGGCTGGCCGGAGGCCACCCGGAGGGCTTGGCCTTGACCCCGGCGAGGACGACGCCCATGCTTGCGCGGCGAGGGGCGAGCCGAACTCGGAGCCCGGCGCGGGGGTGTTTCATGCCGCCTGTCTGCTGGCGCCGGGCGGGGTGAGGGCGGCCAGGGCGCGCAGTGCGACCTTGTCTGCCTTACCTACCGGCGTGCGGGGCAGTTCGGAGACGGACACGAGCTTGTCCGGGATCTTGTAGGTCGCGAGACCTCGATCTCGCAGGAATACCTTCAGGGCTTGGAGCTCGACGCTCTCGTCTCGCAATACGACGAATGCGTAGGTGCGCTCACCCAGCACTGCGTCCTCGACCCCCACGACCGCCGCGTCCCGGACGCCGGGATGCGCCACGAGCTGTTCCTCCACGTCCTCGACGGGAATCTTGTCGCCAGCCCGGTTGATCACGTCCTTGAGCCGGCCGACGACGACGATGTTGCCGTCCGACCTACGTCGCACCAGGTCCCCGGTCCGGAAGAACCCATCCGACGTGAAGGAGTCGGTGTTCTCCTGTTCGGCACGGTAGTAGCCGCGTATGGTGTACGGACCTCGCGTCAGTAGCTCACCTTCGACGTTGTCCGGTACGTCGTGGCCGGCGTCGTCTACAACCCGGATTTCGTCGTCGGGAGCCATTGGACGGCCCTCGGTGTTGAACCTCACCTCATCCGGGTCGTCAAGCCGAGTGTAGGTGAGGAGCCCTTCGCCGACACCGAACCACTGACTCAGGTCGCAGTTCAGGACCTTGCGCGCTTCCTCGGCCTGCACTGGTGTCAGCTTGGAACTGCCGATCTGCAAGTGGACGCCGGAAAGGTCGACAGGCGTCCGCTGCGCGTAGTCGATCCAAAGCCGCACGGTTCCCGGTACCAACGTCGTGAACGTGACCTGCTCCGCACGGATGAGCCCGATTAGCTCCGCCAGCCGAGAAGTCGGGGCGAGTACGACCTTGCCACCGACGAGCAGCGTTCCGAACAGCCCAGGGCAACCGAGCGCGGCGTTGTGGGCGACCGGGTTCACGGCTAGGTACGTCGACGTGCTGTCGACCCGGAGCGCGTCCGCGGTAGCCAGCATGTTGTACGCGTAGTCGTTGTGCGTGCGGGGGATCAGTTTCGGCCGACCAGTCGTCCCGCCGGAGAGCAGAAAGAAAGCCGGCTCGGACGGATCGACCTGCGAATACCGCGTCTCCGGCGCGCTGTCGGCGAGCTCGTTCGCAATCAGCACATGCTCGACCCCTGGGACGTCTTGCTGCACTTCATGGGCGAGTTGCCGGTAGTCGAAGCCTCGGAACTCGCTCATCACGATCAGTGCGACGGCGCCGGACTGCGAGGCCAGGTGAACGAGCTCGTGCTTGCGATGCCCCGGCAGAGCCAGTACCGGAATGGCACCCAGCCGGAACAACGCGAAAACCACGGTCGCGAACTCCGGCACGTTTGGCAACTGCACGACGACCCGATCGAGCGGGCCAATCCCACGAGCTACGAACTGCCGGGCTACGAGGTCGGAGCGGGCTGCGAGGTCCGCGTACGTGAGCCGCTGCTCGCCGTACACGACAGCCACCTTGGTGGCATGTTCGGCGCAGGCCGCCTCCAGGAGCTCGCCCAGCGATCGCCCTTGCCAATAACCCTGGCGGCGATACTGCTCGGCGAGTTCGTCGGGCCAGGAAACGCAGCCTTCGAGCATCTCGGCTCCCGATCAGACTAGATATCGAACTGAGGATCAGCGGTACGACAGGCCAACGGTCTTCACCATCTGGCATCCGCCGCCGTCAGGCAATCGTGCTGACAGAGACGCGACAGGAGTCCCGTGTGGGTTTGACGAATCGGCCCGGCGCTGTCCTGTCTCTGTCAGTTCGATGGTCGTCATCGGCCTGGGCTTCTAGGATCCGCAGCAGGTGAGGTGTCCCTTCCATGAGTCGGCTGATCCAAGGAGTTGAACCTTGTCCACGGTTCCGGAGTTGTTCGAGTCGACTGTTGCCCGCTTCCCCGACCAGCCCGCGGTCATCTTCGGTGACACTTGTTTGAGTTACGCCGAGCTGAACACCCACGCGAACCAGCTGGCCAGGCGATTGGTGGCCCTAGGAGTCGGGCCGGATTCCTTGGTGGCGGTTGCTGTACCGCGTTCGGAAGATCTGATCATCGTGCTGCTGGCCGTGCTGAAGGCTGGCGGCGCGTATCTTCCGCTGGACCCGACCTACCCTGATGAGCGGCTGGCGCACATTATCGACGACGCGGGCCCCGTCCTGGTGATCCGGTCGAGCCAGGTTCCATGCCTAAGTGACGAGGTGGGCGACTACGTGATAGACGACCCTGACCTGCAGGCGGACATCCGAGGTGAGGCGACCGGCGACCTGACTGACGCTGAGCGGCTGTCTCCGTTGTACATATCCCATTTAATGTACGTGATATACACGTCAGGCTCCACTGGTACGCCGAAGGGCGTGGCGGTGACTCATGCAGGTACGGGCGATATGCTCGCAACTCACGCGCACCGAATCGGTCCGGGCCCTGGTGACCGGGTGCTGCAGTGGGCGTCGATCAGCTTCGACGCCGCATTTTGGGACATCACCCTCGCACTTCTGTCCGGAGCCGCGCTGGTCATGGTGTCCTCAGACGACGTCCTGCCGGGAGATCCGTTGCGGGACACCCTGTTAAGGCACCGGATCACCCACGCGACCTTGCCGCCGGTGGCCTTGAGTGCCACTGACGCCGATGGCGTTCTGCTAGGCGGTACGGTGATGTCGACGGGCGATACATGTACGCCGACCTTGGTCCGCAAGTGGGCACCCGGTCGACGGCTCTTCAACGGTTACGGTCCGACCGAGGTGACTGTCGGCTCCACCCTCAGCGGACCGGTCGATCCGGCTGTCGACGAGATCACCATCGGGACGCCCTGGCTCGGCGAGACCGTCCAAGTGCTCGACGAGCGTATGCAAGAAGTTGCCGACGGCGCCGAAGGGGAGCTGTACCTGGCCGGGCCCGGGCTAGCCCGCGGTTATCTCAACCGTCCGAGCATCACTGCCACCCGTTTTGTTGCCGATCCACAGGGAGCACCCGGCAGCCGGATGTACCGCTCCGGCGACCGCGGCTCGCGTCGGACTGATGGAGAGATCCTTTTCTCGGGTCGCGCCGATGCACAGGTAAAGGTTCGTGGCTTCCGGGTCGAGCTTGCTGAGGTCGAGGCAGTCTTAGCCGGTCACGCCGCGGTCAAACTCGCCGTCGCTGCGGTGGAAGGAGAACTGGCAGACGCCCGTGTGGTTGCGTACGTGACGACGTCGCCGGGGGAGGAAGTGACCGAGTCGGAGCTGCGCCACCATGTCCGCCATAAGTTGCCGGATCACATGGTGCCGTCGACAGTCACCCTGCTCGACCAACTTCCGACGACGCACAACGGAAAGATCGACCGGAAGGCGTTGCGACCGCGCCCCGCCAAGCCCCCTACCGAACAGCTCAGCTGGCAGGAGGGTATGCCGTACGCCGATGTGCTGTGCGCGATCGTCGCCGAGCTCCTGGGCCTGTCGGTGGTCACCCCAGATCAGAACTTCTTCGAGATCGGTGGGCACTCTGTGCTGGCGACGAAGCTGGCCGCCCGGATCCGACAGGACCTCGGCATCAAGATCCCGCTACGCTCACTCTTCGAGGCCGACAGTATCTCGGAGTTGGCGCTAGTGTTGGAGAGGGCCGTCTCACCGGGGTCTCTCAAACGAGCGGTGTAACTCGGCGTTAAAGAGGTCTACTTGCGTCCGGCGGCCAGGCGGCCGTCGAAGGCGATCTCGAAGGCGTTGAGGGCAGGTTTCCAGCGCATGGTCCAGCGTTTGCGGCCGGTGCCGGTCGGGTCGAGGCTCATGATCGCCATGTAGACGCACTTGAGCGCGGCCTGCTCGTTGGGGAAGTGCCCGCGGGCCTTCACCGCGCGGCGGATGCGGGCGTTGACGCTCTCGATCGCGTTGGTCGAGCAGATCACCCGCCGGATCTCCGGATCGAGGGCCAGGAACGGCACGAACTCTGCCCAGGCGTTGTCCCACAACCGCACGATCGCCGGATACCGGGCTCCCTACTCCTGCGTGAACTCGGTGAACCGCTCCCGGGCCGTGGCCTCGGTCGCTGCGGTGTAGACGGGTTCGGGCGCCTTGGCGATCGCGTCCCAGTGCTGACGGCCGGCATAGCGGAAGCTGTTGCGCAGCAGGTGCACGACGCACATTTTGGGTGATCGTGGCCGGCCAGACGGTGGTGATCGCGTCCGGCAGGCCGGTCAGGCCGTCGCAGACGACCATGAGCACGTCGGCGACTCCGCGGTTCTTGAGTTCGGAGAGTACGTGCAGCCAATACTTGGCGCCCTCGCCGCCGTCGCCGGCCCACAAGCCGAGGATGTCCCGGCGGCCCTCGCAGGTCACCGCGAGCGCGACGTAGATCGGCCGGTTGGTGACCTGCCCGTCGCGGATCTTGACGTGGATCGCGTCGATGAAGATCACCGGATAGACCGGGCGGTTTCTATCGATCGTTGCGAATGATCGTGGTGATCAGTCGATGTTCCCATTGTTGCATGAGCTGGTGCGGGCTCTTGTCCTGAAGACAGGCTCGGGGCCGGTCGTTGAGCTCGGCGGTGCCCTTGGGGAAGTACTGGCGGAGCAGGCCGTTGGTGTTTTCGTTGGTGCCACGCTGCCAGGGAGCGTGCGGGTCACAGAAATAGATCTTCAGGCCGGTCGCGACCTCGATCCGACGGTGGTGGAACATCTCGTTGCCCTGATCCCAGGTCAGCGTGCGGCACAACCCAAGCGGGAGGCGGGTGAAGGTGCGGATCAGGGCGTCGCCGACCGACCGGGCGCTGTGATCGCCAGGGCACCGTCGCGGGTCCGGCCCCGGCCGCGACGGTGCCGGTAGGTCCGCCTAGTGCGCAGCGCCGCCTGGCCGGCGGGGACGATCAAGCCGCGATAGATCGCTTCGTAGATCGTTTCGGTGCAGAGGTGCCATCCCGGCCGGCGCGGGTATTGGCGGCGCAGCCACCTGCTGATCTGCGCGGGTGACCAATGCTTGGTCAGCTTGCCCGCCACCGCCTCACGCAATCCGGTGTGCGCGACGCACCTGCGGGGTTTGGGGCGCCGGCGTCGCAGGTGGGCCTGGTTGTGCGCGTACCACGGCTGGTAGCGGCCGTCGGGCTTGCGGTTTCTCTTGATCTCCCGATACACGCTCTGGTAGCTCTTGCCGATCCGAGCGGCGATCACCTTGACCGCCTCGCCCCGCAGCAGCCCGTCAGCAATCTCGATCCGGTCATCCTGGCTCAAGAACCGCGGGCTGATCGGCTTCTCCACGAAGGTCACCCGGCCAGCGTCGATGAACCACAACGACCCGCAGCTGAGCGACACACCCACCCGCTCGGCGGCCGCCGCACCCGACATCCCCGTCCGGATCAGCTGAAAGTAGCGGCGCTTGACCGCAACCGGCATCTTGTTCGGCGCGTACCTCGGCATGCGAATCCCATCTCATCAGGATTCGCAACGACCACTAGAAATCAAGCCGGGGTCGAGTGGACGGTTCTGCCACTCGACCATGCCCTCGATGACCTTGTCAGTGATGGTGCAGATAGTTTGCCGGGACACCTCAGCGCCATAGACCTCGGCCAGGTGCGCGGAGATCTCGCCGGTCGTGAGGCCCTTCGCGGCCAGGGAGATCATCATCTCGTCCACGCCGCCCAGGCGTTTCTGCCGCTTGGCCACGATCTTGGGCTCGAAGCTGGCGTCCCGGTCCCGCGGCACGTCGATCTGGACCGGGTCGACATCGGTGAGCACGATCTTGGCGCGGGTGCCGTTGCGCGAGTTGCCGGTCCCGCGGCCGGCCGGGTCGTGCTTGTCATAGCCGAGGTGATCGGTAATCTCGCCCTCGAGCGCCGACTCCAGCAGCCGCTTGGTCAGCTGCGCCAGCACCCCACCCTCACCGGTCAGCGCCAGCCCACCAGCCTTCACACGGCTCATCAGCTCTGCGACGAGCTGCTCGTCCAAGCCGTCCAGGCCGCTCTCGGGCATCGAGTCCTCAGTGTTCTCCACGCCGGACATCATGTGGGTCATCAGGTGCACTTCCATGATCGGGAGTTACACCGCTCGTTTTACAGTCCCTCTCACCGACGACTGAGACGGTCCGCTCACCGAAAGTTGATGGGCAAACTACTGTAGCCGAACAAGAAGTTCGAGTAGATCCGTGAGGGCGTGCCATCCAGCTCGATTGAACGCACCGACTCTGCGAGCGAGGATAACAGAGCGCGCAGTTCCGCCCGGCCCAGAAACGCACCGACACAGAAGTGGGGCCCGTGGCCGAAGGTGAGGTGCTTGTTGGGCTTGCGTGCCAGGTCCAAGGTTCGCGGATCGGGAAACACTGCCTCATCGTCGTTAGCCGAGGTGTTCCACAAAGTGACGATGTCCCCGGCCCGGATCGTCTGACCGGCGATCTCCAGGTCGATGAGCGCGGTCCGGGCAAAGTGCATAGCGGGCGTGACCCAGCGCAGTACCTCCTCGACCGCGTCGTCGAGGGAGGCGACGCCGGCCCGCAGCGCGGCCCACTGCCCAGGGTTCTCGGCCAGCGCTTTGACCCCTCCGATCGCTGACATCCGGGACGATTCATCGCCGCCCAGGATGAGGCTGTAGCAGTTCAGGGCGACCTCCTCGTCACTGAGCAGCTCGCCGTCGACCTGCGTGCTCGCGATCATGGTGATGACGTCATCGCCTGGGTTCTCCCGGCGATGCTTGGCGAGATCCATGAAGTAGGAAACGATGTCGTTGCGGGCGATCAGCGAGTCGAGGTCGTCAACCTCCTCGCTGTCCGCGGACAGGGCCAGCTTGTTCCACCTGAGCAGCTCGGCGCGGTCGCCGTCGGGGATTGACAGGAGATCGCAGATCGTCGTCATCGGGATGTGCTCGGCGACCTCGGCGGCGAAGTCGAACGTGCCCACCCCAACCACGCTACCGACCAGACTCCGGGTGCGTTGTTCGACCCGCTCGACCACCGGTCCGAGGACCTTGGGGGAGAACGCCCGCAGCATCAGGTTCCGCAACTGCTGGTGGCGGGGGCGATCGGTGACGGCGAGCATCTTGTCGCTTGCGGAGTCGTTGCCGTGCAGTAGTACGTCGAGCACGGTGCCGCGCGCCGAGCTCAGGAATTTGGCGTTGCGGTACGCCGTCTGTATGTCGCTGAACCTGGTGACTACCCAGAATCCCGGCAGATCGCCGGGGGAGTCGTGCCAGTAGATGGGATGCTGCGACCGAATCACCTGCCAGTAGTCACGGGGTTCGTGCCGAACAAACGTCGCCGGATCCGTGAGATCGAGAAACTCGCCAGCACTCACCTGCGACTCCTTCAGCCGGACCTTCGTGCGGACAGCAATTGCCAGCGTGACTAGGCGATTCGTCGAGTCCGGAATGTCTTGCGTAGTTCCTTCACCGGTGACTGAGAGCCGAAAGATTCAAGCCTGGCCACCCGCAGAGGTGCAAGACTCCGATTGAGCATGTCTGCTTGAGCGTTAGGTGGAGGTCATGACTCCTACCGGGGACCGAGGTTGGCTACGGTGGTCGAACGTCATCCCGCGGCCGGCGATCCGACTCGTCTGCTTTCCGCACGCCGGTGGTGCGGCCGCGAGCTATGCTGGCTTTGCAAACGAGCTGCCCGCCCAGGCCGAACTGGTGGTGGTCCAGTACCCGGGTCGTGGCGACAGGTTCGCCGAATCCGCCGTGGAGGATGTCCGGCGGATGGCGTCGTCCGTGAGCGCGGAACTCCTGACTCTCGAGCCCCACGCCCCGCTGCTGTTGTTCGGGCACAGTTTCGGCGCTTTAGTGACCTACGAGACCGCGCTCGCGTTGCAGCGCAGCGGAGTACGCCCGGTGCAACTCGTTATCTCGGCGTCGCCTCCGCCGCGGCTGGCCGGTGGGGGGGAAACCCATCTCCATGACGACGACGAACTGTGGTCGATCGTTTGCGGCTACGGTGGAGTTGAGCCGGAGATTGCCGCCGACGCCGACTTGCGTGGGGTTCTGCTGCCGATTCTGCGCTCGGATATCAGGGCCAACGAGCTCTACGAACCGCAGGTGAACCCACCCTCGCTCGACTGTCCGGTGATCTGTTACCACGGCATCGGCGATCCACTCGTGAACGAGTCCGAGCTGGTTGAGTGGGGCGAAGTCACCACTGGGTCATTCTCCGTACGTCGTCGCTCGGGTGGGCACTTCCACGTCTTCTCAGCAGTCGGTGACCTGCTCGAGGACGTCTTCGCCGACGTAGCGATCGATGGTCTGCGGCGACGGGCGGTGTCGTGAGCATCGCCGAGCGCTCCGTCATCATCGTTGCCGCCCCCATCGAACGGTTCGGCCGGCTAGATGGCCTGGTCAACCTCTCGATGGCCGGCCGCTACTACTGCGGCGCAGGCAAAGGCGGCGACGAACAGTCTCACCCGTTCGCTGGCACGCGAGCTTGTGCCAGACGAGCGGGTCAACGCCGTCCTGCCGGGCCCGGTCGACGCACCCATGTGGCAAGACGTGGGTGCGTCGGACGAGGAGCAGCCCGGGACGTCACGCGCCGACCTGCTCACCGGTACCTCCTATGGGCCGGTTCGCGAAGACGACGGAGTGGCCCGCCTACTCGACCCGGACTTCGCCGGCTGGATCATCGGTGCAGCTACCCGTGGTGCGTGGCCGCACGACTTTATCCGCCTAGCAGCAGTGTCTCGACCTGACAGTGACCGCGCAGCTGACCATGAATTGGGGACCGAAACGATGAGCCATCCACCTATTGCCACAGCGATTCCGTCGTCGTCGCTGCACGAGATCTTTCGTGCCGCCGACGCCCGCGCGCTGGCCACCGGGTCACCGGTGACCAGACTTCACGTCGGAGAGCCGTACTTCACATCCCCTCCCGAGGTCGCCGAGGCGATCGCGGAAGCTCAGCGGGCTGGCCGGACGTCGTACACCGATGTCGAAGGTCTTCCGGAACTGCGCCGCGCGTTGACTGCGAAGCTGGAACGGGAGAACGGCATCGACGCGTCGATCTCGCGGATCTTCGTTACGCCGGGCTCCTGTCAAGGACTGCAGGCGCTGTTGCTGTCGCTGGCCGAACCGGGGACCGAGATCCTGCTTCCTGAGCTGCACTGGCCGATCCATGTGCAGCAGAGCCTGCTCGCGGGTCTGCGCCCGGTGTTCTACTCACTCGACGACAGGTACTTCCCGGACCTCGAATCGATCGCCGAGAGGTCGGGACCCAACAGCCGGATCCTTCTGGTGAACTCGCCAGCTAATCCCACCGGCGCGGTACTGGACGCGGACCGGATAGAGGGTCTGCTCACACTCGCGCGCGATCGTGGATGGCAGGTGATCAGCGACGAGGCATACGAGCACTTCGTGTACGAGGGCGACCATCTGTCCCTGGCGGCAAGTGAACGCCAACTGCCCGTGGAGAAGCGGATTGTGCACAGCGTCTTCACGTTCTCCAAGAGCCTGGCGATGACGGGCTACCGGCTCGGCTACGTCGTGCCGGCGACGGACGAGGCAGCCGCCGGGATGAGGGTGGTGCAAGAGGCTGGCATCATCGCTCCGCCGACGCCAGTGCAGTACGGCGGAATCGCGGCGCTGCAGATGCCCGATGTTGCAGCGTCGAACCGCAAGTTGGTACAGCAGAACAGAGACACCGTGTTACCCGCACTTCGAGACGCTGGCCTGATCCGCGAGCTACCACCCGGCGGGTGGTACACGATGGTGGATATCAGTAGCACCGGTCTGGGAGCAGAGGCCTTCTCAGCGCAGTTGCTCGCGGAACGTAGTGTGGCCGTTGTTCCCGGCTCGGGGTTCGGGTTACGTCCGCAGCTTGATGACCGAGGCGCTCTGGTAGCGATGGACACTGATTCCCATGCGGACAACCTTGTGCGGATCGCCTTCTGCGTGAATCCAGAGGTTCTCAAGTCGGGTGTGGATGAACTTCTTGCCTTCGTTGACGAGCGGAAGGCGCGGTGACTTCATGAGCTGCTGTTCCAGGTGATGTTCGCGTGGCAGAACAACGTGCGGCCTGAGCTGGATCTGCCGGGTCTGGACGTGGTGGTGGAGCCGGTGTCGACGGGGACCGCGAAGTTCGACCTGTTCTTCAACCTATCGCCAGACGAGACCGGCCGGTCGGTTGTCGGCGGCGTCGAATACGCGACCGACCTCTTCGACAGGTCGACCGTGGAGGCGATCGCGGCATGCTTCGCCAGGGTCGTCGGGCAGATCGTGGCCGATCCGGTGAAGCGGATCGGTCCTGCCGCTTCTCCGGGGTCTGCGATCGAGCAGCGCGTTGAAGAAAGAAATGTACTGGCCCGACAATGCGGCTGAGATCAGTCGCATTGTCAACGGGCTGTTGACCAACCTCAACTCGGGAGCTGACTCATGACTGTGAACCCTTTCGATGACGACAACGGTGAGTTCTTCGTACTGGTCAATGACGAGGGCCAGCACTCACTGTGGCCGACGTTCGCCGACGTTCCGGCCGGCTGGCAGGTCAAGTTCGGTCCGGCGGCGCGAGCCGAGAGCCTCGCCTATGTCGATGAGAACTGGACCGACATGCGGCCGCGAAGTCTGCAGGAAGCGATGGCGGCCGACAAGGCGTAACGCGGCGAGCAGCCGCGCTGCTCCGGACCGTCCAGGATTGGATGCGTATACCGGTCAGATCCGTAGAAGTGTGCTGCCGTCCGGCTCGGACATGGACGAGGGACCTATCGCAGGATGGCGATAGGATGAAGAGGACCATGTCAGTTGACCAGTAGGTCCTGGCTTAGACCGTGTCTCACGTGGATTTTATGATCTTGTGTCCGTGATCTTGGGTCGTGGTTGATCGGTTGTCGATGCGGTTGGTGCCGGACGAGTTGTGGGTGCTGGTGGAGCCGTTGGTTCCGGAGTGCCGGGCTCGTCGGCAGGGTGGCGGGACGGCGCCGTTGCCGGCTCGTGCGGTGTTCACCGCGATCGTGTACGTGTTGATCAGTGGGTGTTCGTGGCGGGATCTGCCGCCGTCGTTCGGGGTACCGTTTCAGACCGCGCACCGACGTTTCGACCAGTGGACCAAGGCTGGGTTGTCGCGTCGACTTCACGGGTCGAAGGACGTGCTCGGTGGCATCGACCTTCAGGTGCAGGCGGGGTGAAGTGCTGGCGCTGCTCGGTCCGAACGGGGCGGGAAGACGTCGACGATCGAGATTCTCGAAGGCTTCCGTCTGCGTTCGGCTGGCGAGGTCAAGGTCCTGGGCGTCGACCCTGCACACGCGGACGAGCGGTGGCGGGCCAGGATCGGCATCGTCCTACAGTCCTGGTGCGACCACGGGACCTGGCAGGTGCGAGAACTGCTGAACCACCTCGGCCGCAACTACATGATCGTGCTTGCGAGTAGGAGACCGCCGAGGTAGGTCAGGGCGTACTTGTCGTAGCGTGGTCTTGTCCCACAGGTCGGCCATGATCCGGCGGACGACCACTTTACGGTAGCGTCTTCAAGAAGGCCACCAGGCTACGGGCCTGAACGTTGACGTAATGGCTGTGCCTCAGCAGTTCGGCGAGCTGGCCCGCGGCGACCCAGGTGTAGTCGGCAGGCAGTAGCTTGGGGAGCGTCTCGTCCGCCTCGATTATCATGTACTGGCTCGCCGCGTTCCGGAACCGGCCACCTTCTTCCGAATGGAAGGCGGCGTAGCGAATCCGCTCAGGGCCGGCTGCCATGACGTAGTCCAACAGAAACGGTGCGTTGCCCGGAGCGTAGTTGGCGGGAACGCATTGCACGGTTGGGCCGAGCTCGATGGCGCCGAGGAAGCCTGCCTCCATCGTCGCGCGGACCAGAACGTGCAGGACGCTGCGGAACTCCTTGACGACGAAAGCCACGATCCCGTAACCGTGCTGCTCGATCAGCGGTTGGTGCCAGCTCGACACCTCGCGGGTACCCGCGCGAACCGACACCCCCACGACACTGAAGAACCTGCCGTCACCTCGCGAGATTTCCCAGTCGGTGCGGATCCACTCGGGGAGGTTGGTCAGGCGCACCCGTTGTGCGTCGAGTTCGCTGTCGACCTGCCGTTCGGTGAGCCACCTCAGCAACGCGTGCGTGCTTCGGTGCGCGCCGGGCAGGGCGGCGTCACGCGACCACGCGGGCACCGAACTCGCCGGCAGGCAGGACAGCACCGTCCGCGAGTCCATGTTGACGACGTAGTCGCGAGCCAGAAGTTCGTTGATCTGGCCGAGAGTCAGCCAGCAGAAGTCGCGTCCGACCTCGACGTGCTCAGCTACCTCGACAACCATGTTGCGATTGCGCTTGCGGTAGAACCACGAACCGTGCTCGGACTGAAGCACGTCGACGATCACCTTGCCGCGTCGCGGGCCGATGAAGTGGTGCAGGTAGGCCACCTCGTTGCCGCCGTGCGCCCTGCGGTAATTGCTCTTCGTGGCCTGCACCGTCGGCGACAGTTGCACGAGGTTGACGTTCCCCGGTTCCATTTTCGCCTGCATGAGGAAGTGCAGGACGCCGCCGAACCTCTTAGCGACGATGCCAAGGATGCCGATCTCCGGCTGGTTGATGATCGGCTGATGCCACTCCGGCACCGCTCCGTCCGTCGCCCCCACCCGCAACCCTTCGACCGTGAAGAACCGGCCGCTGCGGTGGGTCAGATTTCCACTGTCGTCGGCGAACGTCCAGTGGTCGAGTTCGTCGAACGGGACACGCGAGACCTCGAAATCGTAGGCCACACAACGTTCTGCCAGCCAGGCGTCGAACTCGACAGTGGACAGGTGGAATCCACGCGTCGTGGCCGCCGACACGGCGAGGTCCGCGACGATGTCGGCCTCCGATCCCTCCTGCTCCAGCGGGCTCGCCATCACCGCTCCCGACCGTCGGTGCGCTCCCGCACGCCGGCGTACAGCGCGCGCTTGCTCAGCGGGCTGGCGATGTGCCACGCGGGGGAGCCGACGCTGGCGAAGGCGTCAAGGTACTCCTGCTCGGTCGGCAGCACCACCTCGGTCTGCGGACCGGCGCCGACGAGTTGCATCGACACGAAGACGCCTTCCGAACAGGAGCCGGCCGAGGTCATCCGCTCCCGGTCGACCCACGAAGAGGCGAAAACGTCGCCGACTGCGGCAAGTTCGTCCGCACGCAATGTCGGCTGGAGGATATTGATCACGCTGTGCGCCTCCCTGAGCACGGAGCCAGTCGATCCGGTGCCCAGAGTGTGCGCTCGGGCGTTTGGCAAAGTCGTCTTCCCGAATGCGTCGCGTGACCCGAGCCGCACATGGTCATCGTCGCATCATCCGCTCGACGGCCGCGCCGAGCGGATGTCGCGGGTCGCCCAATCCGAACGGCAGATCGAAGTGGTCGTGGCCGGGAACCGCCACTTCGGTGACCGCGACCCCGGTGCGAACAACCTTGCCGCTGCGGCCGTGGACGCCGCCGGGCGCCAGAAGATCGCGGTCCCTGGCCAGGCGCGAATACATGGAGCGTTTCCCCACCGGCGATGCTCTCGCGGCCGCCTCTGGGCTTGCGCCGGCACTTCAACAGTCCGGCAAGGTGCAGATCGCGCTCGCCTGACGACGCGTCAACGTCCTGCACGCAATACTCCGGACACGACGGCCGTACATCACGGGCCATGTCCCGAACACCTCTCAATCTGCTTGACAAAACCATTAGGCAGCAGCCCTGGCCGCCTCGTCGTGCTGCGGGCCGGTGATCAGCCCCGGATGCACCCCGAGGCATGGGAGGCGTCGATGACCGCGCCGTGCAGCGCCCGCCTCGTCTCCACAGACCCACCACACCAGGGCCACTATCTCCTCGGGAGCGATCAGCCGCCCTTTCGGCAGGCTGGCTTCCAGTGCTCGACGCTGCGTCGTCGTGAGGCCGTCGAGCGTGCTCTCCTCGAGCATGCTTGTCTCCACAGCGCCAGGACACAGCGCGAACACGTCCACCGACTCATGCGCCAGCTCTGCCGCGACGTGCCGGGTGAGGTACGCCAGCGCAGCCTTACTCATCCCGTCCGCGACGTGGAACGCGGGAAACTGCGACACGCCGCCGCCGACGCTGTTCACCCGAAGAAATGCCTCGTCTTGCCCCATGAAGGGCGCCGTCCGTATCGCGTTCTACGGTCTTCGTGCCGACAGCGGCATTGTTCACCAGGACATCGACCGGCCCGGGTAGCGCCGCCAGCAGTCGTTGGTGACTACGCCAATCTCCCTGCGCGAATTCGAGTGCCACCGGCGTCGTCGCGGCGTGGTCGTCGCTCACTTCGGCGACGACCTCGTTCGCGCGGTCCCGGCCCGATGGTATGTCATCCAAACCTGGTCGCCTGCCCGTGCGAACCGCTTGACGGTCGCTCGGCCTATACCACTTGAGCCGCCGGTGACGAGGATGTTCCGTGGTGCCATCGGCGCTCCCATGCACGACGATCGACGAGTACAAAGTCCCACACGGCCCGTGGCGGATCTTCTTGCGGTTTGCCTGAGTTCCACGCCTCGGTGGACCGGATTGCTTCACCATTGCTCTCGTTGTTCGCCGTGCTGTCGCGAATCGTCCCGGCGTGTCTAACCTTGAATCGTGGAAGAGACAACGGAGTATCACGCCTACCTGGCACTCGACGAACTACTGTCGATCCAGCGTACGCGGACGGGCGAGCGCGACGAGCTGCTCTTTCTCGTGACGCACCAGGTCCACGAACTTTGGTTCAAACTGATCCTCCACGAACTCGCCAGGCTCCAGGACCACCTGGCCGACGGCGCCGACGGCGCCGCCCTGCGCACGCTGCAGCGCACCGTGGCGCTGGTTCGTACCGTGGTCGCCAACGCCGACGTGATGGCGACGTTGACGCCGCGCCAGTTCAACAGCTTCCGGCACGCACTCGGCGGCGGGAGCGGGGCGCAGTCCACACAGTTCAGGCGTATCGAAGCCGTGCTCGGCAGGCGAGATCCGCAGATGTTCGAGTACTACCGGGTCGGTGCTGGTGAGCGCGCCGAGCTCGAGCAGGTTCTACGTCGACCGACCGTCTTCGACTCGCTCGCCCGTTTCCTCGCCGACCGCGGGTATCCCATGCCGGACTCCCTGCTGGACCGCGACGTGTCCAAGCCACCTGCTCCGTCCGAGGACGTGCAGCAGGCCCTCCGGAAGGCCTACCTCGAAGACGGCGTGATAGCGCAGATCTGCGACGCGCTCATCGAGGTCGACCAGTGCTTCCAGCAGTGGCGCTACCAGCACGTGAAGTTCGTCGCGGCGATCATCGGCGACAAGACCGGCACCGGCGGATCGTCGGGAATCCCGTACCTGCGTTCGACCTTGTTCCACCAGATGTTCCCCGACCTGTGGGCGATGCGCAGCGAGCTGTGACGGCCGTTCGCAATGCGGGAGACGCCATCCCGGAACGCCCCGGGAAACGATGCCTTGACGCAAGGCGCCCTTCGATCCTGTCCAGGCCGAGGCCACCGAGGAGGCCATGGTGACGCTCCAGCCCCCCACCCACGACGAACTCGTCGATCGGGCGACGAAACTCGTTCCACTGCTCCGCGATCACGCCCAGTGGACCGACGAGAACCGGCGCCTGCACGAGGAGACGATCGAGGCCCTCGCCGGCGCGGGTGTCTTCAAGATGCGGATCCCGGCCCGCTACGGCGGTTACGAGTGCGACACCCGCACCGTGGTCGACGTCGCGGCCGAACTCGGCCGCGGTGACGGCGCCGTCGGCTGGATCGCTTCGGTGTGGTGGATCCCCGGGTGGATGGTGGGCATGTTCCCCGACGCCGTCCAGGACGAGGTCTACACCACCGAGAACGTCCGGGTCTGCGGGACGCTCAGCCCCACCGCCATGGCCGCGAAGGCGCCCGGCGGTTATGTCGTCAACGGACAGTGGGGGTTCATCAGCGGCGCGCTGCACAGCCACTGGCAGATCGCGATCGCGGTGACCCCGAACGCGAGCGGCGAGATGGAACCGATCGTCGCCCTGATCCCGATGGCAGACCTGGGAATCGTGGACGACTGGAACACCACCGGCCTGCGCGGCTCCGGCAGTGTCACCACGGTCGCCGAAGACGTCTTCGTCCCCGCGGAGCGCACGCTGCCGCTGATGGCGTTGCTGACCAACCAGTCCGCCTCGGTCCTCAACGCGGACATCGACATGTACCGCGCCCCGCTCGCCGCACTGGCCTCCGCGTGTTCGGTCGGCAACGTGGTCGGCATGGCCCGTGCGGCGTGGGACTGCTTCACCGACCGGATGCCGGGCCGCAAGATCACCTACACCGACTACACCGACCAGCGCGAAGCCACGATGACGCACCTGCAGGTGGCGGAGGCCAAGGTCGCGATCGACGAGGCCGCCTTCCACGCCTACCGGGTCGCCGACCTCGTCGACGCGAAGGTCGCCGACCACAGCGAGTGGTCCACCGAGGACCGGGCCCTGGCCCGGATCGCCATGGGCGCCACCTGCAAGCGCGCGCTGGAGGCGGTCGACACGCTCTACGTCGGCAGCGGCGGCTCGGCGATCTTCTCCAGCGTGCCCATCCAGCGCACCTGGCGCGACCTGCACGCGCTCACCCAGCACGCCCTGAACACGCCGCACATCCTCTACGAGATCTACGGCCGGGTGCTGTGCGGCCTCGCCCCGAACACGCAGTTCTTCTGATCAGCCAAGGAGCGATATGTACGACTACATCATCGTCGGTGCGGGATCGGCAGGCTGCGTCCTGGCGGCGCGGTTGACGGAGGACCCGGACATCCGGGTCTGCCTGGTCGAGGCGGGCCCGACGGACAGCCATCCGAACATCCAGGTGCCCGCCGCGTTCGCCAAGCTGTTCCGGACCCAGGTCGACTGGGACTACGACACGCACGACGAGGCCCAGCTGAACCGCAGGCGGGTGTTCCTGCCCCGTGGCCGGGTGCTCGGCGGGACCAGCTCGATGAACGCGATGGCCTACGCGCGGGGCAACCCGTACGACTACGACTCGTGGAACCAGCCGGGCTGGGCCTACGCGGACCTGCTGCCGTACTTCAAGCGGTCCGAGGACAACGAGCGTGGCGCGTCGGCCTACCACGGCGCGGGCGGGCCGCTGTCGGTGTCGGAGAACCGGTCCAAGAACCCCAGCACGGCGGCGTTCATCGCGGCGGCGACGGAGGCCGGGTTCGCGGCCAACGACGACTTCAACGGCCCGGAGCAGGACGGTTTCGGCTTCTACCAGGTCACCCAGCGCAACGGGCGTCGCTGCAGCACGGCGGCGGCGTTCCTGCACCCGGTGATCGACCGGCCCAACCTCACCGTCGAGACCAACCTCCAGGTGCATCGGGTGCTCATCGAGGACGGCCGGGCGACCGGCGTCGTCGGGCAGCGGCTGGAGGACGAGATCGTCCTGCGCGCCGAACGTGAGGTGCTGCTCTGCGGCGGCGTGTACAACTCCCCGCAGCTGCTCATGCTCTCCGGTGTCGGCCCCGCGGACACGCTGCGGAAACTCGGCATCCCGGTGGTCGCCGACAACGAGGAGGTCGGCGCGAACCTGCAGGACCACGCGCTGGTGCCGCTCATCCTCACGCATTCCCAGCCGATCAGCCTGCTGGCCGCCGGCGAGCCCGCCAATGTCGAGCTGTACGAGCGCGAGGGCCGCGGGCCGCTCGCGTCCAACGGGCCCGAGGCGGGCGGCTTCGTGCGCACCGACAGCGACCTGCCCGCGCCCGATCTGCAGTTCTTCGCAGCGCCGGGCATGCTGGCCGACAGTGGTCTCGGGCCGCCGACCGCGCACGCGATCTCGTTCGGCCCCGCGGTCGCCACACCGCGCAGCCGCGGCCGGGTGGCACTGGCGTCCGCCGATCCCACGGCCAAGCCCAGAATCGTGCACGACTACTACGCCGATCCTTCGGACCTGGAGCGCACCCTGATCGGGCTGCGCATGGCGATGGACATCGGTAGGCGGCCGGCTATGCGGCTCTACAACGAGGGCGCGTTCCGTTACCCGGAATCGGAATCGGACGCGGACCTGAAGTCCTACGCCAGGAAGTACACGCAGTCGATCTTCCACCCGACGAGTACCTGTGCGATGGGCTCGGTGGTCGACGCCGACCTGCGCGTGCGGGGCGTCGATGGGCTGCGGGTGGTCGATGTGTCCGTCATGCCGGAGGTCGGCCGCGGGATTCCCAATGCAACGGCGATCGTCGTCGCGGAGAAGGCGGCCGACCTGATCCGCGGCATCCCCGCCCCGGAAGCGGCGGAGTTGCCGGAGGCGAGGGCGCTGGCCGCCGCCGACCGGGGTCGCTGACCGTGCGCCAAGCTACTCCGGGCCTGGCCGAACGGGCAGCCGGGAACGAGGTGGTCACCGCGAAAGCCGTGGCCGGCGCGGACCGCGCCGGCCCGGTCCGCGCCAGGATCCCCGCGGCACGGAGCCTGCTCCAGGTGGGTGCGGCACCGGCACGCTGCTGCGACGGCTGGCCGGCGAGTTCGAGCACGTCGAGGGGTTCGGTAGGTGGCGTGGTCGTCGTGGTGCTGTCGCCGCACCGGGTGTCCACGGAGTACCCGGAGTACACCGAGGCGCTCGGCCGGGCGGGCCCGCATGCCGAGTTCGTGCCGAGCACGGCGGCAGCTGGTTCCGGTTTCGTCATCGGGTCCCGGCCGACTTAATCGACCGCGCCGGAACCGGACCCGCGGTCATTCTGGTCGGCGGTGGTGGTGCGGTGACCCGCAGTGAGAACGCGCCGCTTGCTGCGGAACTGTCAACCACTTCACCGTTTACAGCTACGACCGCCGCGGTCGAGGCGAGAGCGGCGACACCGCGCCGTACGCGATCGAGCGCGAGTTCGAGGACATTGCCGCGCTGATCGAGGACGCGGGCGGGTCGGCGTGCCTGTACGGGGTCTCCTCCTGCGGCGCGCTCGCCCTGGAGGCCGCGGCCGCGGGACTGCCCGTCACCAAGGTCGGCGCGTTCGAGGTTCTCTACGACGTTTATCCCGGCGCGCAGGAGCGGCACAGCACCTACTGCAAGGAACTGGGCGCGCTGCTTGCCGAGGATCGCTGGGAAGCGGCGTTCGAGCTGTTCATGCGGCTGGTGGGCACGCCGGAGGAGATGATCGCTCAGGCGCCCAGCTCGCCGCGTGGCGGGGACTGATCGCCAACGCCCGATCCTGGCCTACGACGCCGCCTGCCTGCACGACGGTGGCGGGCCGCCGAAGGACCGGCTCGCCACGATCAAGCAGCCGGTGCTGGTCCTGACCGGGAAGACGATCGACAGCGCGATGGCCGGGCTGGCGTCCGGGTTCTTCGACGACGCCGCCGACGCGCTCGTTGCGGCCGTGCGCGGGCCGAGCGCGAGGAAGTGGCGTCGAGCCGCGCTATCCCGCGCAGCCGCGATGTGCCATCCCGCGAACTTGGATGACCCGGCATAGCGGATCATTCCCTGCGTCACCAGCGTTCCATCGCCTGCCTGATCTCGTCTCACGTGACGGTCGGATCCGGGTTGCGCATGTGGAACACGTCGATCCAATCGGTCCGCAGCCGGCGCAACGAATCTTCGCACGAAGCGATGATGTGGCGTGCGGACAGGCCGCTGTCATTCACGCGGTCGTAGACCCGCCAACCTTAGTTGAGCGAGCCGAGGCAGCGGAAGACCCGCCGACCTTGGTCGGTCTGCCGGCATCGCGAGCGTCTCCGCTCCGCGCACCTTGTCCCGCCAGAAATCGTGGGACGGCATGATCGCACCGACTATCCGTCGGCTCGGTCGTCCGAGGAGACATCGCGCAGGTCTCGCGCCTTCAGGCACCACCTGAGACGGCGCATGCGCTGGTCGGGTCGCGGACGATCAGCGGACGTGCCAGCCGTGCACGATGTGATGGCGGGCCCGAAGTGGCGATCCACTGACATCCTCGATCGTCGTCATGTCAGGTCCTCCACGTCAGTACACGTCGAGCCGCGCTGGGGTCGAGGGGACCGGCCGCAGGCAGGCGGCGTTGTGCTCATCCAGGAGACGCTGTGCCTCCTCGGTCGCCTGCTCGAACCTCGGACCGGGGTCCGCGCCTGACAACAAAACGTCCTTCATTGCCCTGGTCATGGCGTGCTGGACGCCCGCGAAGTCACCCAACAACGCACCGGACGTCGCGGCGCACTGCGCCGACGTGCGGAGCTGGTCACTGGCCGCTCGATGATGTGGATTGGCTGCGAACCAGCCCTCGCTCTCCAGCGTGTCGTAAGCCTCGTTGGTGATCGGGAGGAATCCGTGCGCCCGGTGCCATCGAATGATGCTCGACGGCTTGATCAGGTGCTGGATGAACGCGAGCGCGCCGTCCCGCTTGGCTTCGTCGAGACCGTCCCGCAGGAACAGGGAGTACCCCGACACCAGGCTCCCCACGTAGGGCACCGACGAGTTGAACGGCATCGGGCTCGCAGTCACCTCGAAGCCGTTCTCCTCGCCGGAACGGACGAACTCCTCGGCCTGCTTCGACGAGCTCAGCGCGAACACCGCATCCTGCCGGGCGAATGTCTCGAACGCGCTCCAAAAGGCACCCTCTGAGTAGACGTAGTGACCGGCCGCATGCAAGTCCCGCACCCACTCGACCCACGAGATCATTTCCTTGGAGGCCAGGTCGACCACGGTAGCTCTGGCTTCCCTGCCGTTGCCGTTGTCTGCGATGAGACCGCCCTGCTGCGCCAGTGCCTGCTGGAAGATCCAGCCGTTGTTGGGCCAGGCCGCCCCGTAGGCTGGAGCTTCGTCGAGCCGCGCGACCGCCTCGCACGCCGTAACGAGCTCATCCCAGGTCTTGGGGGGAGTGTCGATCCCGGCCTTGCGCAGGATCGTCATGTTCGAGTACAGCAGGGGAGTGGTGGCCGTCATGGGCACGGAGAACTGGTCGCCCTGATACGTGTAGAAGTTCCGTGAGAGCGGTTCGATGTCGTCGATCAGCACACGCTCGCCCAGCACTTCCTTGCGGCCGCCGAGAGCCCTCTCGATGGACGTAAACACCGGCTTACCGTCTGGCGTGTAGGTATCGTAGGCGAGTTGGGTCGCGGTGGCGTAGTACTCGGCGATGTCCGGTGCCTCCCCGCGCTCGGCGGCGCGCGCGACTTCTTCCGCCATCGTCCAGGGATCGTGACCCTCGACGCGCACCGCGTACTCTGGGTGGGCCCGCTCGAACTCGCGGGCCATTTCCAGAATCGGTTGGAGGTATTCTTCACCGTCGTAGGTTCCGGACGGGCGAGCTTCGCCACCGGGCGGAGTGAATTGATGTTCGATGATCCACGCGGTAATTTCGGTCACGCCTGCCCCGGTCATATCCTTCTCCGTTCTCGCCTACGTGAACTGCCAGTCCAGACGCCGCCTGCGCGAGGATGCGCCGCTATTGTTTCGGCGGCCGGACGGATCCGGCGTCTTCTCAAGTGCGACGTGACTTGCCTTGGGTCGAGGCATACGGCAATGCAGAAGACGCCCCCTGGCTGTGTCTTCGCGCCGCTGTGTGCGGATCGCGAAGGCGGACCTGGTCCCTACCGACACGAACCTGCTCGAGGCCTACCACAGCTTCGGCGACCTGGAGGCCGCCTGCCGCGAGTTCTGCGAGCAGGTCAACGACCGGCCGCACCGCGAGACGAACCGCCGCCCCGTCGAAGCGCTCGCGGAAGAACAAACACGGCTGCCAAACCCTGTGATTCGACTTTGCGATCGATGCTGGACAGCAAGGTCAATGGTGGGTATGAACCTTCGCCACTTCATCGTCGCGTGCGCCGCGACCACATCGCTCGTCATACCCGTTTGCTCGGACTCAGAGCAGGCCATCGCTGAAACCACCAAGGCGATTGTGGACGCGATGGGGTGATTCCTGAGTGGACGCGGCAGCTCCGGAGCGAAGCTGCCGCGTGACGACCTCCTAGAGGGTCTCTATCCAGAACCGGCCGACAGCAACGAACGCCGCGAGCAACCCGAGCACGAGCGGCGAAACGAACTGTTCCTTGCGCCGGATGTGCACGACTATCGCGCCGATCATCGTCAGGACCAGGCCTGTTGCGGCGGTTGGGACGAGCCAGGTAGCCGACGAGATGAACGCGGGCGCAATGAGGCCGATCGCGCCAAGGATTTCGAGCGTGCCGATGGTCTTGATCTGGGCGTCGGAGAAGTCCTCGACGTATGTCATGCCCTTGTCGTACAGCTTCTTCTTCGGTGTGACGAGCTTGCTGACTCCCGCCCCCAGGAAGGCCAACGCGAGCAGTCCGGCCACGATCCACAGTGCGATGTTCATTGCGATTCCTCTCGAACTTGATGCTTCAAGAAAGTAGCTGACCGCCGGTTCAGCTCGTCATCGCCGCACCGACATCGAACTCCGTGCCGAACGGGTCCGTGATGTTCGCGACCCGCCCGTAGATCATGTCGTAGGGCTCGGCCGAGGTCCCACCCGCGTCGACCGCTCGCCGCGCCGCCGCATCGGCGTCGTCCACCTGGAACAAGGTCCCCCAACGGGACTTCGTGGCCTTTGGGTCACCGGCGATGCCGCCGATCTCGTGGCCATCCGGTCTGCGCAGGAACGTGAAGTCGAGCTCGGGCATGTCCGGGTTGGCATCCAACGTGTAGCCGAAGACCGCGACGTAGAAGTCGCGCGCGGGCCCGGATTCCGCGGTGACCAGGTCGTTGCGGAGCAGGGTGTTCGGCTCGTTGACGATCTCGCAGCCGATGTGGGCATCGGCCTGCCACAGTCCACACTGCGCACCGGTGGTGTCCTTGATGATCGCTGTCCGGCCCTGGTCCAGCACGTCCATCGGGCCGGTGATGATCGAGCCGCCCGCGTCCCGCGCTCGGGCGGCCGCGGCGTCACAGTCATCCGTCGCGAAGTAGACGTTCCACCAGAAGTCCGTGGCGTCGGGATCGGGGTTCGGCCTGATGGCCGCGACGGGTCTGCCCCGTAGCAAGCACTGGGTGTAGTGGCCGAACTCCGCCGGTCCCACATCGAACTCCCAACCGAACAACGCGCCGTAGAAGGTCATCGCGCGGTCGAGATCCGGGATGCCCAGGTCGATCCAGGTCGGTGTGCCAGCGGGCTGCGTGGTGGTCAGCTCGCTCATCGTCTCTCCTTGTCGTGTCCGGGCCTGGTACCGGTGATGGCGTTGGCCGAGTGGGCCGGGTTGTCGGAGTTGATTTCGACCAGTGCTCGCGGTAGCGGCATCTACTTCTTGTTGCGGTAGAGGACCATGGTGAGGGGGCCGAAGACCGCGACGAGAAGTATGGACGAGACGAGCACCCAGCCGATTTCCCCGGCGGGGACCGAGCCGTGCATCAGGCCGCGTACCACGGTCGCCAGGTGGCTGATCGGGTTGACGTCGATGACCGCCTGCATCCACCCGGGCATCGTCTTCGGGTCCACGAAGATGTTGCTCACGAACGTCAGCGGGAACATCACCATCATGCTGACCCCCGCCACCGAGTTCGGCGTGCTCAGGATCAGGCTGAGCATCGTCCACAGCCACGACAGGCAGAACGAGAACACCAGCAGTAGCGCCACCGAGAGCACCACGCCGGCGGCGCCACCCTCCGGCCGGAACCCGAGGACCAGGCCGAGCGCGATGACGATCGTCGACCCGATCGAGTAGCGCACCAGATCGCCGAGCAGGGCGCCGACCAGCGGGGATGGTCGCCACACCGGAAGTGACCTGAACCTGTCGAACACCCCCTTCTGGATGTCGGTGTTCAGCGTGATGCCAGTGTTCATGGTGATCATGACGTTCGCCTGCACCAGGATGCCGGGCAGCAGGAACTGCAGGTACTCCTGTGTCGACCCGGCGAGCGCGCCGCCGAATAGGTAGGTGAACATCAGTGTGAACATGATGGGGAACATGGTCACGTCGACGAGCTGCTCCGGGAGGTGTTTGATCTTCAGCAGAGCGCGCCAGCCGAATGTCAACGAGGTGCGCACCGGGCCGGGTCGGGCCGGCCGCTCACCGGCCAACAGCACACTGCGCAGCGCGTCCTCGGTGACTGGTGCCGACGCCTGTTCTGCGGATGTGGTGGTCATGCGGCATCCTCCTTGGGGGTCTGCTCGGCGGCGTGTCCGGTCAGGGTGAGGAACACCTCGTCCAGGCTCGGCTGACCGAGCGCGAACTCGGTGACGTCGATGCCGCTGCGGGATAGTTCGGCGAGGGAACGGGCGACCCGCTCGGGGTCGGAGATCCTTGCGGACAGCGCGGCCGGGTCGGCGGAGGGCTCGGCCGGCACGTCGAGGACGCCGGCGAGGACCCGTTCGGCCTCGACCCGCTGCTCGGGACTACGGAGGCGTACGTGCAGCGAGCCGGCGCCGACCGATGCCTTGAGCTCGCCGCTTGAGCCCTCGGCGATCACCTTTCCGTGGTCGATCACCGCGATGCGGTCGGCCAGCTGGTCGGCCTCGTCGAGGTACTGCGTGGTCAGCAACACGGTGGTGCCCTCGGCGACCATGCTCCTGACGATCTCCCAGACCTGGTTCCTGCTGCGCGGGTCGAGCCCGGTCGTGGGCTCGTCGAGGAAGATCAGTTCGGGGGTGACGACCAGGCTCGCCGCGATGTCGATGCGCCGGCGCATCCCGCCGGAGTACTTCTTCACCGGCCGGTCGGCCGCCTCGGCAAGGCCGAACGCGTCGAGCAGGTCGGCCGCCCGCTCCCTGCCTTGGCGGCGTGAGAAGCCGAGCAGCCTGGCGAGCAGCAACAGGTTCTCTGCCCCGGTGAGGTCCTCGTCGACCGACGCGAACTGCCCGGTGAGGCTCACCCTGCTTTGCACCGCCTGGGCGTCACGCACGACGTCGTAGCCGAGCACTTGCGCCTCTCCGGCGTCGGGGTGCAGGAGCGTGGCCAGCATGCGGATCGTGGTGGTTTTGCCCGCCCCGTTCGGACCGAGCAGGCCGTACACGCCCCCGGCGCTCACGGCCAGGTCGACACCGGCGACCGCGTGGGTCTTGCCGAAGCTCTTCTTCAACCCTCTCGTCTCGATCGCGAGCTTTCCCATGGGTTCGATTCTTTCTCTCGGTGTTGCGAACGGATTGGTTGAGCTAGTCAAGTTTGAGTACTTGGTCAGAGTGCCACGAGGAGGGACGTCTAGTCAAGTTTGATTAGAAGGGCATCTTGAGGGGATCGTGGACCGTTCGTCACGGACCCGGATCATCGGCCATGGTGTAGGCGCCGTCGGAGAGCCGTTTGCTCAGGCTCTTCGCCCACTCCAGTTCGATGCGTGCGTGTCCCGCCCACAGTTCGGCCTGCTCGCGGACGTGTTCGGGAATGTCGGGGTTCGGGTTCTCCCACCCCTTGGCCTGCCCTGCGAGCTCCGCTTCCAGGTGTGCGACCCGCTCGTTGACGTGCGCGATGGCATCTGTCCTGGTCAGCATGGGCAACATGGCGATGGACGCGTTGAGCATGGTCGGGTCCTGGGTGTGCCGCAGACCGTCGCGGACCAGTTCGACTATCTCGTCACGTCCCCGAGCTGTCGCGCGGTACAGAACGCGCTCCGGCCCGGAGTTGCCTGGCTCGGCGTGTTCGGTGAGGAGACCATCAGCCGCCGCCTTCTTCAGCGCGTGATAAACCGAGCCGGGCTTGATCTTGGCCCAAGTCTCCGCACGCCAGCTCTGCAGTTCGGACCGCACCTGGTAACCATGCGCGCCGCCGGAGAGGTGCACGATACCGAGTACCAGGAGCTTCGTCGCCGACATGCGCCCACCTCCGCTGAATGTGCCGTCGGCGGACGTCACGCGGAGTGTCATCTCGTTCATGGCTTCGCTCCACTTCTCGATGCGTGTTCGTCACCGTCGGAGCATGTCGACCAGGCTTGAGGTACTGGATCTGCGAGCCCAGGCGATCACCGCGGCCCCGACCAGGAGGGCCAGTGGCAGCCACGGGCTCTGCTCCAGAATGAACACGTTGGTGATGGCCGCGCCGACCAGCACGGCGGCCAGCCCGAGAGCGGCGAGGCTCGAGAGCAGCGGGATCAGCAGCCCGACCGCGCCGGCGATCTCCAGGACGCCGACCACGTAGCGCAGCCACTGACCCGCTCCGATCTCGGTGAACATTTCAACCATGACGGGTGCGCCGGTGACCTTCATGATGCCGCCCCCGGCGAACTGGAGGGCCAGGCCTGCCTGCAGCACCCACAACCCGACGTTGGTTGCGCGGCCAGGCTTGCGGGTGTTCGCCGGAGCGTTGGTGTGCACTGTGGTGCTCATCGCACTGTCTCCTTCCATTTGCGAACGGATTGGTCGAGCTAGTCAAGTTTGAGTACTTGATCAGAGTGCCACGAGGAGGGACGCCTAGTCAAGTTTGATTAGAAGGGCATCTTGAGGGGATCGTGGACCGTTCGCCACGAACCCGGATCATCGGCCATGGTGTAGGCGCCCTCAGACAGTCGTTTGCTCAGGCTCTTCGCCCACTCCAGTTCGGTGCGTGCGTGTCCCGCCCACAGTTCGGCCTGCTCGCGGACGTGTTCGGGAATGTCGGGGTTCGGGTTCTCCCACCCCTTGGCCTGCCCTGCGAGCTCCGCTTCCAGGTGTGCGACCCGCTCGTTGACGTGCGCGATGGCATCTGTCCTGGTCAGCATGGGCAACATGGCGATGGACGCGTTGAGCATGTCCAGGTCGTGGGTGCGCCGCAGACCGTCGCGGACCAGTTCGACTATCTCGTCACGTCCCCGAGCTGTCGCGCGGTACAGAACGCGCTCCGGCCCGGAGTTGCCTGGCTCGGCGTGTTCGGTGAGGAGACCATCAGCCGCCGCCTTCTTCAGCGCGTGATAAACCGAGCCGGGCTTGATCTTGGCCCAAGTCTCCGCACGCCAGCTCTGCAGTTCGGACCGCACCTGGTAACCATGCGCGCCGCCGGAGAGGTGCACGATACCGAGTACCAGGAGCTTCGTCGCCGACATGCGCCCACCTCCGCTCAATCTGCTCGGACTCGCTCCGCGCTGCTCAACAAGTTCAATCGCCTCGGCAGCCAGCGCAAGCGCTGCCCGCGCTCGGTTCACTCACTTGCAGGCTCTAGCATATGAGCATCCCGGTACTGACCGCGGTGAGCACGCCGAACCCGATGCGGGCTGACCGTGCCGGAGGCGGCGACATCGCGCGATCTGGTGTTCGCCGGTGCGGCGCTGCACAACGCCGTCGAGCGGGCAGACACCGAGGTGGCGGGCGATACCGCGCGGCTCGCTGCACTGCTGCGCTGCTTTCCCGCAGCCGTGCGGTATCCGGCGCCACAGGACCCCGGGCCGCCGGATCCCGTGTCGCCGGGCCCCGTTTCACCTGGTCCGGGTCACCGACGCCGAACTCCCGGATACCGCCGTCAGCGCAGGAAGTCGTCGGGGGTGAGCGGCAGTCCGCGGACCCCGGACACCGGTGGCGAGGTTACGCCGGCCGACAGTTCAGCCTCCGCGGGCTCGCGGAACTCATCGCCGAGACGACGACGCACCACTTGGATAGCCCCCGCAGCTCAACGCCTGGCGCTGGTCCACGACCGAGCATGATCGACTTGTTGCAGTAGCCCACCCCCAACCGGACACCATCAGCTCGTGCTGAGCGGAGTCCGTGTGCGTATTGGTCGTGTCCGGAGGGGTGTGGTAACTCAGGACATCGGAATGGGGTGTCGCACGACATCGGAATAGGTGGCTGTGACCAGGCTGGGGGATGTCGAAACGTCGTCTGGTCGTCACTGCCGTGCTTGCCGGGTCTAGACCTCGCCCCTCGATCGACTCGGCGTCTCAGACAGCCGCAACCACCTGGCGTGCCCTGACGACCCACAACGCGGAACGCCTCTTTCCGCGACTGCGAGCGGCGTGAGGCGGCCTTCTGTCCCGCGCGATCTGAACGCGCGGGACAGAAGTGATGCGCGAATGTGCCGTCAGGCCACGCAGTTCGCCAGCTCGGGACTCGACGCGGGAACCCCCTGCGGCCCGAAGAACAGCTTGGCGCAGGCGCTCAGGAACGCCGTGTTCTCCTCGGCGATCCAGTGTCCGCTGTCCGGCGCGACGACGCCGCGAACGTCGTCGCCCACCTGCCTGAACGAGTTGGCGACGACCACGCCGAAGGAGAACTCCGCGCCCATCGCCAGTACCGGCATCCGCAGGCGCTTGTGTGCGTTGGCACGGTTGTCCGCGGCGTCGCCCGCGAACGCCCGGTAGTACCCGTAGCCCGCGGTCCGGCGCGCCGGACTCGCGTAGGCCGCGAAGGAGGCCGCCTGGTCGATGCGGTCGGGATGCCGTGCGCTGCTGAAGAGGAAGCCGAGGTACGTCGACACGTCGTCGTTGTCGATCAGCCTCTCCGGGACCGGAGCGGCGGTCTGGTTCAGGCCGAGGTGGAAGCTGACCCCGTAGAGTTCTTCGAGGCCGAACCCGGACAGCGGTGTCGACAGCGCGGCCATCCGGACGACCTCGGTCGGATAGTCGCGGGCGTACGGGTAGGCCACGAGCGAACCGACGTCGTGGGCGAGAAGGGAAACCTGACTGAAGCCCAGCTTGTGGACACCCTCGCGAATGCGCTTGGCGGTGGTCACCTTGTCATAGCCGCCTGCCGGAATTTTCGAGTCGCCCAGTCCAGGCAGGTCGAACGCGATGACGGTGTGGTTCTGGGCGAGGGACGGCATGACCTTCGCCCACGAGCGCCAGGTCTGGGGCCAGCCGTGCAACAGCACCAACGGCGGTCCGGACCCGCCGCGGACGTAGTACAGCGTGGTGCCCTCCACGGCAACGGTTCCGTGGCTGAAACCCGGGAGATCCCCGGACCCCGACCGGTCGGCCACCGGCGGCTCGGCACTGGCGGCCGAACCGGCCAAGAGGACGACCGCGGCCAGGGCGGCGTAGACGCTTCGGCTCGCACGCCGAAAAGCGCTGGTTTTTCGAAACACTCGACTCTCCTTGGATTAGGCAGCGCGTAGTGATCTTTTTGCGCGGACACCATCAGTCGGCCGGCAGAGCCTGTTCGGGGTTGCGCCACGCCTCAGCGCCGGCCACCTAGATCTCCTTGCGCCGCAACAGTTCCCGCAGCGCCTGGAACGTGGCAACCTCGTACACCGTCCGGGCCGCCCGTTCCCGTTCCCGTCCCCGGGTGTCCGTGCGATAGATCAGGCTGACCAGTCACCAGATGTGCCGCGGTGCTCCGGCACCGTCTCCCTGAACGGGTAGTAGGTCAGGTTCCCCGCTGTCGCGTACCGGCGGATCAGCGCCAACGCCTCGATCACCGGCCGGTGCACGGTGTTGTTGCTGCGAAACTCCAGCATATCCAGCAGCAGGACCAGCCCGCGTCGGCAGTGCCCGGGTAGGAGGCGCGCAGCGTGGTCCGCACGGTGCGCCGATACACCGCGCCCTTGGTTTTGAACTCGTGTACCAACTCTCGTGACGTCGTCTCGCCGCCGGTCACCGCCGGGAACACCACCTCTCGCTGACCCGTACCCGCAGCGCTTTACGGCGACGATCAGCCCGGATGGCAACACGATCACAGGTCGCTGGGAGAAGGCCACCGATGGTGAGACCTGGGAAACCGACCTTGATCTGATTTATCGCCGAGCGACCTGAATGCAGAGCTCACCCCCAGGTGCGGGCGCGCTGATGCTCAGGCGGACTTGAGATCCTCGCTGTCGTCCTCTCGCCGCAGCTCGGCGTCGAGCTGGACGCACCGGTCGTACTCGGGCAACAGTCCCTGCCGGGCGGCGTCCTCGAGCGAGATGGCGTCCCGGTCCCGGGGCGAGAGGATCATCTCCACCCCGTCCGGGATCGGCAGCGCCAATCGAGGGTCCAGCGCCGAGACTGCGAGTTCGTTCTCGGGGACGTAGCTGCCATTCAGCATGTAGGACATCACCGTATCGTCCTCGAGGGCGAAGAAGGCGTGTCCGACCCCCACAGGGAAGTACACCGACCGGAACGATTCCTGGTTCATCTCGACGCACTCCCACCGTCCGTAGGTCGGTGAGCCCACGCGCAGATCGACGACAATGTCCAGGGCGCTACCGTGGGCGCAGCTCACATACTTCGCGACTCCGGGCGGCGTTCGGGTGTAGTGGATCCCGCGGAGCGCCCCGCGCCGGGACCGGCTCTGGTTGGCCTGTCGCACGGGAAACGTGTGCTGGCCCCGCGCCTGGGCGAGTGCGGGTCCCTGGAACGGTGCCACGAAGAGCCCCCGCTCGTCGGGGTACGCCGAGGGCGTGAACTCGAGCGCACCCTCGACAGCCAGTTCTCGGATCTCCACGTGTCTACTCCTCTTTCGTCGAGCCGTCTCAGATTCTGCCCAGCACGTCACAAAGGGCGTCGACGGTGCGGTCCTGGTCGTCGCGCCGCAGCGAAGCAAACATCGGCAGGGAAAAGATCTCGCCCGCGAGTTTCTCCGTTACCGGTAGCGAGCCCTCTCGGTACCCGAGATGGGCGAACCCCGTCATCAGGTGAACCGGCCACCGGTAGCTGACGTTCAGCTGAACACCATGCTCCCGCATCGCCGCGATGATCGAATCGCGTTCCGGGTGCCTCACCACGTAGACGTAGTAGACGTGCTCGTTTCCCTTCACGGTCGACGGCAGCGTCAGCGCGGTATCGCCAAGATCGCGCCCGTAGCGCGCTGCGACCGCGCGTCGTTGGTCGATGTAGCGATCCAGCCGGGTGAGCTTCTTCCGCAAAATCTCGGCGTGCACTTCGTCGAGTCGACTGTTGTGCGCCGGCGTCGCGACGGTGTGGTAGTCGGACTCCATGCCGTAGAAGCGCAAGCGGCGCAGTGCACGGTCGGTCTCCTCGTGCGGCGTCAGCACCGCACCGCCGTCGCCGTACGCACCGAGAACCTTGGTCGGGTAGAACGAGAAGCTGGAGGCATCCCCCCAAGTACCGGCAACATGTCCATGCTGGCGGGCGCCGTGGGCCTGGGCGCAGTCCTCGACCACGACCAGTCCGTGCTCACGGGCGATCGCGCTCACAGCGGCCATGTCGACGCACTGACCGTATAGATGGACCGGGACGATCGCCTTGGTCCGAGCCGTGATCGCAGCACTGACGAGGGTCGTGTCCATCAGGAAGTCATCCTCGCGGACGTCGACGAAGACCGGTGTCGCACCCGTCGACACGATTGCGACAACGGTGGGAGCCGCGGTATTGGACACGGTGATGACTTCGTCTCCCGGACCGATGCCCAACGCCTCCAGCGCAAGCTTGATGGCGTTCGTGCCGTTGTCGACGCCTACGCAGTGTGCGACGCGATGGTAACCGGCGAACTCCTGCTCGAACATGTGCACGCTCTTGCCGAGGATGAGCTTTCCGGCGCTGAAGACCGTGTCGACACACTCGAGTATCTCCTCGCGCTCCCGCTGGTACTCGTCGAGATAGCCCCATACGTGGACCGTCATCGTCAACTCCATTTCTGCTTTCGGTCGCGGGTCGTCTTATCGCGAGTTCCCGGAGGCCGACGACACCGCATTGCGGAACTCCGCGGCAATGCGTTCTACGTCAGCGTCGGTCAGCGCCTGGTGCAGGGGCAGGCAGAGCGTCCGGTCGACAGCGCGCTCGGCGCGGGGCAGGCTCGCCGCCGATCCGTAAGCCCGGACACGGTGCAGTGCCGGGTAGCGGAATGTGGTGTAGATTCCGCGTTCGAGGAGCGTTCGCGCCACCCGGTCGCGCACCTCGGGCTCCATCTGGACCCAATACAAGTAATAGGACGACCTGTGGTCGACGGGGAGCGGCGGGGGAGTGCGAACACCGGTCAAGTCGACGAGTTCGCGGTCGTAGAATTCGGCGACCGCCCTGCGGCGCTTGATGAATGCCTCCACCTTGGGGAGCTGCACCAGCCCCATCGCCGCCTGCATGTCATTCATGACCGAGCGGCCGGAGAACGACGAGACCTCGAACTCCCACCAGCGCGACTCGACCAGGGGGGCTTGCGACAGCCCGCTGAACTGTTCCAGCCCCAGGTACGCCAGCTTCCTGCCGCGCGCGACCATCTCGGGGTCGCGGGCCCACAGCATGCCACCGTCGCCGGTGACCAGAATCTTCATGCTGTCGAAGCTCCACAGCCCGATATCGCCCACGGTTCCACACGCCTGCTCGCCTACGCGCGACGCGACCGAGCAGGCCGAATCCTCGATGAGCAGGACGCCGCGCTCCCGGCACAGACGGGCGATCTCGACGACATCGCCCGGGTAGCCTCCGTAATGGAGAAGGACCACTGCCCGGGTCCGCTTGGTCAGTGCTGCCTCGACGTCGTCCACGGTCGGGTTCAGAGTCCGCTCGTCGACATCGCAGAAGACAGGACGCGCACCCGTCGCGGCCACTGCATTGCCCGCGGCGACGTAGCTGACGGTCGGCAGCACTGCCTCACAGTCCGGGCCGAGGTCGGCGAGCTTCGCAGCCATGAACAGGCCTGCCGTGCACGAACTGATCGAGGTCACCTGTTCGGCGTCGACACCGAGGTGCCCAGCGAACGCCTGCTCGAAAGCATCCGCCCGAGGACCCTTGCCTAACCAGGACGAGTCGAAGACCTCTGCGAGCGCGGCAAGTTCGTCCTCGCCCACTGTCGGCTGGAAGATTCTGATCACCAAGGCCTCCTGCACTCCGACGTCTCCAGCCGGTGGCTGGTCCTTTTCGTCTGTGAAGAATGAGTATGCAGATCACCGTTGCCCGTGACCAGGCTGCCGTGCACTCGCCGACTATGAGAATCTCACGAAACCGGTGGGATCGGTCCAGGTTCGATCCGTGGATTCATCCGTTTCGCCGTCCGATGGACCGTGATACTCTTTTTAATAATTATTTGAGGGAACAGCCTTTCGACGTGGCACGATGCGAATCGACCAACGTCCGACTTGACGCCTCGCACAAACTCGCACAAACAAGGTGAGCTATCGGAGGAGTACTCGTGGACGAAGTAACCCCAAGCGAGCACGGGAAACGAGCGGTAATCGGGCTCGTCATCCTGGCGCTGCCGACGCTGATGATGGCCATGGATCTCAGCATTCTGTACGTGGCGGTTCCGGCTCTGTCGGTAGATCTCGGTGCAAACTCGACGGAGCAGTTGTGGGCTCTGGACCTCTACGGTTTCGTGGTCGCCGCACTCCTGATCACCATGGGGAATCTCGGTGATCGCATCGGACGTCGGCGCCTGCTTCTGATTGGGGCGAGCGCGTTCGCCGTGTTGTCGGCGGTGGCCGCGTACTCGCCGAGCATTGAGGTGCTGATCGCGGCGCGTGGTGTACTCGGTGTCGCCGGAGCGACTCTCATGCCTTCGACGCTGGCGCTCCTCAACAGCCTGTTCACTGACAAGCGGCACCATGCCATGGCCATCGGCGCCTATATGAGCTGCTTCATGGGCGGTATCGCGCTCGGCCCGGTCGTCGGCGGCGTACTGCTCGAACACTTCTGGTGGGGCTCAACGCTCCTCCTCCCAGTACCTGTGATGGTCCTACTGGTGGTGGCCGCTCCTTTCCTGCTGCCCGAGGCGCGGGGCGGCGAGATCCGCGGCCGCATTGACCTGCGCAGCGTCGTACTCTCGCTCGTCGCGATCCTCCCGTTCGTCTACGGCGTGAAGGAGATCGCCAAGAATGGCCTCACGGGCGTCGCCGTCCTTGCCCTCGTCGTTGGGGTACTCGCGGGCGTAATATTCGTGCGGCGGCAGAGTCGTCTCGCCGAGCCGCTACTCGACGTCTCGCTGTTCCGCAACCGGGTCTTTGCCTCGGCAGCGACCCTCATGTTGCTGATGGGGATCATGTCCGGGTACGCCTTCCTCGTCGCGCTGTACCTCCAATCGGTGGCCGGTTACTCCCCGCTCACGACGGGCTTGTGGCTGATCGCCCCCACGTTCGCAGGCATGGTCGGGTCCATGCTGGCCCCGGCGTTCACGCGCCGCATCCCGCCGGGCAAAGTGATCGTTTCGGGCATGATCATCTCGGTGCTCGGGCTCGTCGCAGTGACCCAGGTTGGCCCGGAGAGCGGCGTGGCCCTGCTCATGTCCGGGTTCGTGGTGGCGTCGCTGGGAGCCGGTCCGGCGGGCGCATTGGGAGCCGGGCTCATCATGACTTCGGCTCCGCAGGAGAAGGCGGGCTCGGCGGCTGCTGTCTCAGAGACCAGTGGCGACTTCGGTGTCTCCCTCGGCATTGCCTTGACAGGCAGCATCGCCGCGGCCATTTACCGCAGCGCCTTCAGTGACCCTGTTCCGGGCGTCGACGCCGCATCGACCGCACGGGAGAGCGTCGCCGGCGCGATGTCGGTGGCCCAGGGTATTCCAGGGCCGGCCGGCGAGGAGCTGGCGCGTAGGGCGGCCGAGGCATTCACCGATGGGCTCAACGTGGCCGCCGCCTTCGGGGGTGTAGTCGCGCTCGTTCTCGCAGTCGTCGCGGGCATCTCGCTGCGCCACGTCCCAGCCCACGGGGACGGCAAGGATGGGGCCGACGACGCCAGCACCGCCTCGCCCACGGATACGGATGCGTCGACCGACGACCGCGGCACTATTCGCGACCTCGTGGACGAGCAGGGCATCAACGGCGCTGAAGACACCGGGCATTCGCGGACGAGCCGATGACGTACGGAGCCGATTTCGTCGAGATCTACGAGACGGTCTACGAGGCCCGTGGCAAGGACTGGGTGCGTGAGGCCGAGGCGGTCGTCGCGCTCGTGCGCGAGCGGTATCCGCAAGCCGGATCGTTGCTCGACGTGGCCTGCGGGACAGCAGCCCACCTGGAGACGTTCGCACAGCTGGTGGGTGACGTCGAGGGGCTCGAGCTCTCCGAGCCGATGTTGCGGCGCGCATGGGACCGCTTCCCGTCCCGGGTGCACCGCGGCGACATGCGCAACTTCCGGCTGCCGCGCCGGTTCGACGCCGTCACCTGCCTGTTCCATGCCATTGGGTACGTTGAGAGCCGCGAGGAACTCCATGCGGCGATCCAGGCGATGGCCCAACACTTGGTTCTCGGCGGCGTGCTCGTCATCGAGCCCTGGTGGTTCCCCGAAAATTTCCTCGACGGGTACCTCGCCGCCGACGCGGCGCATGTCGAGGGGAGTGCAATCGCTCGGGTATCGCACACCTCGAGTCAAGGTCGTCACTCGCGGCTCGAGTCCCGGTACCTGATCGCCCGCGCCGAAGGGATCCGGGAGGTCACCCAGGTCCACGAACTCATGCTCTTCACCCGGGATGAGTACATGCAGGCCTTCGATGAAGCCGGCTGCCCCGCAACGTACTACGCCGAAGGCATCAACGGGCGGGGCATCTTCGTCGGAGTTAAGGGTTCCAGCACCGAAACCCGCCCCGTGCGGAGCCGGGACGGTGGAGCGAGCCCGGAGCCGTCGCGCACTCAGGCCTCGCGCCAAGGCGAGGGGGAGCCGTCATGAGACACCCTCTGTCAACCTCAGGCCGCCGAAGGCGGCTGCAGGGCCTGGCGGCGGTTGGCCAGGGTGCGCAGGGCCGTGTGGTGGCTCTTGCCCGCCGCGATTTTCCCGTCGTAGAACTGGCGCGCCCAGATGCTGCGGGTCAGGCTGCAGAAGGTCCACTGGTGCACGGCGGTGCCCAGGTAGTGGTTGTGCGCCAGGCGGCGGGCGATGACGAATTCGCTGCGGCCGGAGCGGCGGGTGTCCTCATCGGGACGACACCTCCGAGACGTCAAGCCTCCAGCCAAAACCTCCGAGGACGCTGTCTCATGTCAGTCCTCGCGGGACAAGCACCGAGAGCGTTCCCCGGAGGTTCCAGCCATGAAAGAAGGTAGTCCTATCAGTACCTTCGGTTCAGTGCGCTCCCTGGACGGGACGCAGATCGCGTACGAGCGCTTCGGCAGTGGTCCCGCCGTGGTGCTCGTGTGTGGGGCGATGGACGACGGCACCGAGAACGCTCCGCTCGGTCTCGAACTCGCGTCGCGGTTCACCGTTTACAACTACGCGCGGCGCGGCCGAGGCGACAGCGGGGACGTCGCACCGTACGCCGTTCGCCGCGAGATCGAGGACTTGGCCGCGGTGATCGACGAAGCCGGCGGGTCGACCCATGTCTTCGGGGCGTGCTCAGGTGGTGCGCTGGCGTTGGAGGCAGCGGCGGCTGGTGTCGCGATGAACAGGCTGGTCGTCTACGACTTGCCCTACGACATGGGTGCGGACGCGGCGGTTCAGCATAGTCGGTACATACAGCGCGTACGAGCCCTGCTCGACGAGGGCCGGCGGGCCGAGGCATTCGAGCTCTCGATGCGCGCTTGGGGCTCGCCGGAGGAGTCGGTGCGGCGAGCAAGGAAGCATCCGAAGTGGTCACACCTGATCAGTCTGGCTCATACGCTACCTTACGACGCCGCCTGCATGGGGACCACCAATCAGCCACCGGCCGAGCGATTCTCACGGATCGGCGTGCCCACGCTCGTGCTCAACGGCAGCGCGTCGCAGGACCACCCAACAATGAGCGAGCTCCGACCGAACTTCTTTGGTGAGGCGGCCGACGCCGTCGCCGCCTGTGTCCCCTCGGCACAGCGCGGCGTCGTCGCCGAAGGACCGCACGTCATCGACGCCGAGAGGCTGAAGGGCCCGATCGGCGACTTCCTGCTCGACGAGTCCCCTGCCCGCACAACCATGTGAATGGAGAGTCCATGCGTGTCATGATCACGTGCTTTCCGGCGCCCGCTCACTTCTGGCCGCTCGTACCCTACGCGTGGGCGTTGCAGAGCGCGGGTCACGACGTGCGTGTGGTGGCGCCGTCCGGGTTCCCCTCCCCCACCGGCATCATATCCACGGACTTCGCGCAGCGCGTAACCGAGTCCGGCATCGTCGCTGTGCCCTGTGGGCCGCCGACACCGCTGGCGGTACACGATTGCGACGACTCGGGCTTCGCCGACGTGCTCCCGAACCCAGAGGAGACCGAGCGATACGTGCGGGCGTTATCCGTGCACGAGCGCGTCGAGCGTGACATGTGGGACGTCTTCTACCACTACGCGATCCTCGCCATCCGGAACTACCAACCGCCGCGGCCGCGCGAAGACATCGACGAGATCGTCGCTTTCGCGAAAGACTGGCGCCCGGATCTCGTGCTGTGGGAGCCGTGGTTCCCCTGCGGCGCGGTCGCAGCCAAGGCGAGCGGAGCGGCCCATGTCCGTACCCTCATCTCTCCCGACTACACAGCGTGGGCTCACGAGCGGTTCGTGAGCAAGGGACTGCCGAGCATGCTGGCGGAGGCGATGCAACCGCTGGCCGAGCACCACGGCGTGACGGTCGACGACGAGCTGTTGCTGGGGCAGGCGACGCTCGATCCGATCCCCGCGGGCATGCGGCTACCCACCCGGACTCCCACCGTTCCCGTCCGGTACCTGCCCTACAGTGGCGGGAGCGTGTCCGAGCGCTGGTTGCGGGCCGAACCAACGCGACCGCGAATGGCGATTAGTCTCGGGGTCTCCGCCCGGGCCGTCGACAAGGGCGACAGCACGGGCCGGATCCCGGCGCTGCTCGAGGCGGTCGACGGGCTGGACGTTGAGGTAATCGCAACCCTCAACAAGGACCAGCTCTCCGACCAGGTCGAGACGCTGCCGGACAACGTTCGCGCCATGGACTACGTCCCCTTGTCACAGCTGCTGCCGACCTGCTCCGCGCTGGTCAACCACGGGAGCTTCGGGACCGTCATAGCTGGTCTCGCCCATGCCGTACCGCAGATAGTGTGCGACACCGACGAGCCGACGAGGTACTTCGGCCGCGCGACCCCGGACGGCATCGAGTGGGATCGAACGTCGCCCAAACAAGGCTACTCGACCCTCACAGCGAACTACCTGGCCGACCGGGGTGCGGGGGGCCGACTCGACCACCAGAAGCAGTCAATCTCCGAGATCCGCTCGATGCTGCGTCGCGTCGTCGAGGACCCCGAAGTGCGCGACGCTGCGCTCCGACTTCGGGAGGAGGAGTGGGCGTCGACACCGACTCCCGCACAACTCGTGCCGTGGCTCGAGAAACTCGCCCAGGAAGGCTGATTGTGGATCTCGACTCCCGGAGTGAGTAGACATCGGTGTCTGCGGGGCGGGAGAATCGGAGTTCTTCAGGCAACGATTCGACTGAAACGCAAGGGCATCTCGGCGGCGCATTCGGACTGGCGCTGCTGGTCACTCTGGCCGTCCGATCAGTGCAAAGTGACGTGGCCGCCGGCATTGCGCCGCCGGTTGCCCGACGAACGGCTACTCACTGGCGATCGTCATCTGCGCAGTGCTTCTGGCCATCGGCGGTCTGCCCAGCCTGTTGTTGATGGAGAACTTCAAGCCAGAGTCACCGCCAGGGGTTGGCTCGCCCAAGGGTGAGGGCGAGTCGGGTGCGGAGCCGGACGCCGAAACCCCGGTCCTTGGGGCGGCACGTACCTGAGGGTAGTGCTTACCGACATGGGCGGGGCAGGCCGGACGGCTTGCCCCGCCCGACCCACGTGGTGCCGCGAACAGCGTTGTGATAATCGAAGTTTACTCGTAGAGGATAGGGCGCGATCATTTCCGGGGAGACTTGTCGCGCTTTGCGCGATCCAACGGATAGGCGCTGGGTGATTGTGCGTGTGAGTGTTGGCCCCACTTCTGGATCTTGAGTCTGGGGTCACGGGGGGCGGTCGAACCGGCTGGCTCGTGGTAAGGGTCGGTTATTGCTGCGGCGGGTCGAACAGGTGCCCGGTGTGATCACCGCTGAGCAGGAAGACGAACCGGTCGAGGTCGGTTCGCAGCTGGCTGATGTCGTAGGCGCGGCGCGGTCGGCGGCCGCGGTGAACTGAGCCCGGATAGTGGGCAGCCGCAGGGCGCGGCAGGCGGTGTCGATGGCGGCCTCGGCGGCCTGCTCGGTCAGACCCCGATGTCGTTGAGCGGTCATGTTCGCTCCTCGGGTCAGTCAGCGTGGACTCAGCGTGGGTTGCGGCTGGGGTGGCGCAGCAACTGGTCGTAAGCGGCCACCGACGGCAGCGGTCGAGTGTCGGTGGGCAGCGGCGAGCTCAACCGCCGTTCGGTCAGCGACCGCACTCCCGCGGGCGGCCCAGACGATGGCGGGGATGGGATGGATGTCCGGCTGTCGACCGTGATCTGGTCGGCTTGGGCAGCTTTGCGGCCTCGACCGCGACCGCGTCCGGGGTGAGCGCGCCGGCCGCCAGGGCGGTGGCGATGCCGGCCACGACGTGCTCGTGGGCCATGCCGCGGTGCAGCAGCAGGACCTGGATCAGCGCGCGGGTGCCCTCGGCGTCACCGCGGATCTTGCGCACCGCCGCCCACCAGGCGTCGTGCACGGGGTGAACTTGCCGACGGCGCGGGCCTGTTCCAGCACGGTCGAGCCGGGCAGCGCACCCGGCTTCCGCACCAGCGCAGTGGCGGGCGACTTCCCGTCGGCCATCGAAGATCACCAGCTTGGAAGCGTGCAGCAGCACCCGGACCGTGCGGCCGATCAGCCGGATCGGCACCGAGTACTGGTTCTGTCGCACGGTGACCTGGCTGAAGCGGTCCATCCGCGGGGTGAACAACCGGCCGGTCTCGAACGGCTCAGTCGGCAACCGGGCCGGCAGCGGCCGTTCGATGGCGAAGTGCTCGCCGACGCTATGCGGGCGAGACCCGATCCGGCGGGCATCGTCGGCGGCGTCCCACTCGTCGATCAGGGCGTTGAGCTCGGCGAGCGAGTCCACCTCCGGGACCGGGACCAGGTGGTTGCGGCGGAAGCGCCGATCTCCCCCTCCACACCACCCTTCTCATGCGCGCCCTTGATGCCGGGCTGGCAGTAGAAGGTGTCCAGGCCGAAGTGGGAGCGGAACGCGAGCCACCGTTCGTTCTCCACCCGGGCGCGGGAGAACCCCAGGACCTGGCGCACCGCCGAGCGCAGGTTGTCGTAGCGGACCTTGCCGGTCGGAATCCCGCCCAGGCACGCTGAAGGCGTGCACGTGTCGTTCGGTGGCGGCAGGGGCGCTTTCGATGTGGGCGTCGGCGCCATCGGGGCCGAGGTAGCGGCTGGCGAGGCCCAGCGTTGCTCGACGGTGACGGAGTCCTCGATCGCGATGATCGAGCCCTCGCTGAGGCGTGCTGCGGCTCAACCAGCTCGGCGTGCTCCCGCACCCGGTTGGACGCTGAATTTGCAGCAACGATGACCGCTATCGGGAGGTTCCTAGCGTTGAACGTGCAACAATTAAACGCACGAGCTACCTGCCCATGCTCAAATGGTGAGATCTACACAAAGTTCAGCCCCGCTGGTGGCGTCCGCACTGCGACGCAGGTGGCGTACTGGCTGACGTTGATGTCGGTCGCACTACGTCTTGCCAGGCTTGCGGCGACGTGGGCCACGGCGGGATCGGATCGCGGGGATCGCCTTCACCAGGGCTTGAGCGCGTAGGAGTCGTTAGTGTTCGCGGTCGAGACACCAACGACAAGCGGCACCCCACCGCGTTCGGACATGACGTGGATCGTCGAACGGGGCTTGCCGCGGTCGACCGGACTCGGCCCGGTCAGCGATCCCCCTTTTCGCACGCACCGATGCCGCGGGACCAGTCGACCTGAAACGGTACCCCGAACGACGGCGGCAGATCCCGCCACGAACACCCACTGATCAACACGTACACAATCGCGGTGAACACCGCACGAGCCGGCAACGGCGCCGTCCCGCCACCCTGCCGACGAGCCCGGAACTCCGGAACCAACGGCTCCACCAGCACCCACAACTCGTCCGGCACCAACCGCATCGACAACCGATCAACCACGACCCAAGATCATGGACACAAGATCATAAAATCCCACTTGTCGTCGAATGGGGTCGTCACCGCTGCTCCAATCGCTCGCCCAAATCACGCGACGCACTTCGCAGAAGCAGCACCACGTCGTCGGGGCCGGTCACCAAGTTCTTCAGTTCAGCACGGAATCGGCTAACCCACTGCGCGATAGAGCTTCGGTCAACGAGCCCGTCCTTGTACGCGATGTTACCGATAAGCTCGCCCGTCGTGTCAACGGTGAGTGTCCACAATACGCCGTCCGGGATATCCGACGTGCGTGATTGCGAGCCGAGCCGCTGCCGAATCTCGCTGTACTCCAGGTCCCCCACTCGGGTGCCGTCGAGAGGAAATGGAAAGGGAAAGACTTGGAAGATGATCGGAACCTCATTGTCCACCATCATCGGTCGCATGAACTCGGGTGCTTCGCCCGGGATCGCCGGAATGTCGTGGACGTATGCCTCCAGACAGGTGTTTCGAGTGAGCTGCAGCACGTCCCGATACTTGGCGCATGCCGTGACATCCATGCGGATCGGTACGAAATTAAAGAATAGACCGACCGCCTCGTCGAAACGGCCATAACCACGGCCAGGCGTCAATGTCGGGGTGGCGATGTCCGTCGCTCCGGACATCCGGTTGACCACGATCGTGAAAGCGGCGAGGAGCACCATAAAGGAGGACCCACGCACTTCCCTGGCCAGCGCGGACACGCCGGCCATCAGCTCAGCGTCCACTTCGAACCGGTACATGGCTGTTGTCTGCGGCAAGCCCCTCGATCGCGGCCGGTCCGCAGGCATGGTCAGGGTTTCCCCACCTCGCAGCTTATCCTGCCAGTAACGACGAGACGAATTCTCGGCGGGACCGCCCAATCTTGCAAGCTGCCACGTCGTGAAGTCGCGATACTGCTGCGGCTCTGCGAGCTCATGGCCCTCGTGTCCGGTCCGGGTCGCATATCGGGCCGCGATATCGCGAAAGATGACCTGCACGGACCACCCGTCCGCGGCCGCATGGTGCACGACGAGCACGAGCAGGGCGTCGTGGTCGTCGAACCGGTTGAGGACCGCGCGAAGTTTCGGTACCGAGGATGCGTCGAAGTCGGCAGTCTCCTCCTCGACAAGCAAGGCGTCGATTCGGCGTCCCCGCTCTTCCGGCTCGATCCCTGGAAGATCCCGAACGGTCAGTTCCGCGGGAGTCGGCTGATGGACGACCTGGCACCGCGCTTCCGGATCACGGATGATCACAGAGCGCAACGCATCGTGGCGCACGATGATGTCATCGAGCGCGCACTGCAACGCCTGCACGTCGACCTGTCCATGGATGCGCCACCCGTGGACGATATGGTGACGAGGACCAAACGGCCCCTCGGCGTCGCCCTGATCGAGGGCACATAGAAACTCTTGATTCGCTGACAGCGGCCACCGCTCGCCGGCGCCAGTCGAAGTGTCCATGGTCGTCATGGTTTCTTACCTTCTGCAGGTGTTTCGGGCCGGTCGTAGGGTTCGCGGCACGCAGGGGTGCCGGGTATGACTTTCATGCCTCTGCCGCTGATGGCCCAGGAGGATTGGCCGCCCGGCGCCCCGCGAAGACTCGACCGCTGATTGGGTTGTGCGAGCTGATCGCTGTGTAAGGACACGTCGGCGAGGTCGTCTGCTGGGACCATGACCCAGCCGAATGCGGAAGTGACCGTGCCCGAGCTTTGGGCCGACCTGGGCGGTCGACCTCAATGCCGGTGGCGCGGCGCTGCTGATCGCGTTGTCGGGTCAACCACGACCAGCGACTGAGTGTGCGAAAGCGGAAACGTGTCATCGCTCATGCTGCGCCCTCGATTGCATCGTGGTTTTGCATGACCGCCTCATAGAGCGCCTTGATGTTTCCGCTCCCGAAGGTTGTCGCGCCAAGGCGTTCGATCAGCTCGACGAAGAAGGTATTGCGCGGGCCGACCGGCTTGGCGAAGATCTGGAACAGCTGCCCGTCATGGTCCTCATCAGCCAGAATGCCACGTACGCGCAGATCTTCTATCGAATGCCTTTCCAGGTCAATCCGCTCATCCAAGCGGTCGTAGTACCGTCCGGGCGTTGAAAGGAACTGAACACCAGCCGCCTGGACCTGGTCGACCGCCCGCACAATGTCCGGCACCCGGAGCGCCACATGCTGGATCCCCGCACCGGCGTGGTCGCGCAGGAAGGCGTCTATCTGGCCTGGCGACTTGACCAAGTCCGGCTCGATCAGAGTGAAGGTGACGGCGCCGGAGGTACTTTGCACAACCTTGGAATTCATAGATTGTCTACCAACGACTATCTTCTCCTGGTACACGACGCGGAAGTCGAGTACCTCTTCGTAGAACGCCACGGTCGAATCGAGCTGCCCGCCGGGCAGGCAGACAGCGAAATGGTCGATAGCAGCATCGCCGATGTCACGCGCGGAAGGCGAACCGACCAGGGGAAGCGGTCCGCTCGCGGCGCGCTGCACGAAGGTATGGGCGACATCCGCAAAGGCCAAGATGCGCGCCGTCACTACCCCGTCATCTTCGGTTGGCCCGTGTAGCGGTACAGCGCCGCGACTTACCGCCTCGTGGAACGCAGTCCGAGCGTCGGCCACGCCGAGCCCGATGTCGGCGACTCCGTCTCCGTGTCGGGAGAGGTAGATAGCAGCCTGATGGTCAGGTACACGCGGCTCGGTGAGCAGCAACCGGATGTCACCGCGCCCAACTCCGACGGTGCGGCTTCGGCCGTCTTCGATTCGCTGGAACTCCGACAAGGCATAGCCTCGGGTCCACAGGTCCGCCGCTGATGCGGAATCCTGGACGAAGAACCGAACGTGGTCGACCCTCATGCCCGTGTAGACAGAGTTCTGCTCGAGTGCCATCACGCCGCACCCTGGTTGCGGCCAGCACCACGAGGGCGGAGGTCGGTCCAGTTCGTCGCGACGTAACGCAGACAGGACGTGCGATCTGTCGCAGCGAGGGCCACCCGCCAGCCCGCGGGCGCCACCACGAACTCGGGCCAGAGGGAGTGTTGACCGGCTTCGTTGACCAGCACGGTGAACTGGCCGTCCTCGCGGTCGAACGGATTCGACATATCCGGAGTCCTTCCTGTTAGCTCACCCTGGCGACCTGGTCGCCGTCAATCGCGGTGATGTGCTGGTCAATGAGCGCGACGGTGGGGATATCGAATATCTCCACTACGCTGAGCTTCACGCCCAGCTCAGCCTCGATGCGCAACACGAGTCGCGCCGCCTGGAGCGATTGACCGCCCAGATCGAAGAAGCTGTCGTCGAGGCCGACTTGGTCGACATTCAAGGTCTTGCCGAAGATCGCGCACAGCGTTTCCTGACGTGGGCTGAGCGGCGCACGATGTTGCTTGGCCCGGTCGAACTCCGGCTCCGGCAGAGTATCCCGATCCACCTTCCCGTTGACGGTCACCGGGATCGCGTCGATGGCGGTGAACGCGGCGGGCACCATGTAATCGGGCAGAGCCCTGGCCAGGTGGGTGCGCAGCCCGCCGAAGTCGACGCCGCCCGCACTGGGGACGACGTAGGCGGCCAACCGCTGATCCTCGTCGCTCGAGGTGCCGACGACCACCGCATCCGCCACGGCCGGATGCGTTCGAAGTGCGGCCTCGACCTCTCCCAGCTCGACCCGGAAGCCACGGATCTTGATCTGCTGGTCAGCCCGCCCGACGAACTCGAGCGAGCCGCCGGCGGTCTGCCGGACCAGATCACCGGTACGAAACATCCGCTCGCCCGGAGCGCCGAACGGGTCCGCAACGAACCGCTCCGCAGTGAGATCAGGGCGGCCGACATACCCCCGCGCCAGGCAGCCGCCCGCAACGTACAGTTCGCCGACCCCACCTTCGGCTACTCGGTTCAAGCTCTCATCGAGCACGTCAAGTCGCTTGTCATCGAGAGCCTGACCGAGCGGGACGAAAGCACCGACCTGCGCGAGCTGCGTCAACGGCAACTGGGTGGCGAACAGAGTGGTCTCAGTCTGTCCGTACATCACTCTGACCCGGATATCCGGATTTGCGGAAAGGATCCGACGCACCGCCTCTGGCGAGACGACGTCACCACCGGTCATGACTTCACGCACGGATGAAAGACAGGCAGGATCCTCCTCGGCAACGAGCCTGAAGAGCCCCGATGTCAAGTGAACTGCGGTCGCGTCGCCCCGCTTAAGATCGTCGCGCAGCGCATCGATGTCGAACTCGCCCGGGTGTGCCAGGACAATTTGTCCACCGCGCAATAACGGTGCCCACAATTCAAACGTTGACATTCCGAACGCATACGGCGCGATCATGAGAATCCGACTGAACACCGAATCGTTCCAGGTCTGGTCTTCGATGAGCCCGATCACACTGCGGTGAGAAACTCCGACACCTTTAGGCGCGCCACCCGATCCTGAAGTGAAGAGAACGTAGGCAAGCTGGTCCTCAGCTACCGAAACCGCCGGTTCGGACTCTTGAGTTTGTTCAGCGTCACTGGCCGTGATCACCTCGCCGAAGCTGGACAGCGTGGCCGCGGGCGTCGAACCGTCGGTGATTACCATCCGCACCTTGAGTTGGTCGCTGATGGACCGCAGTCGCTCCGTCGGCATCGTTGTGGCCAGGGGCACATACGTGGCGCCCGCCTTGATCACCGCGAGTGTCGCAACGACCAGGTCGAAGGACCGGCCGGAACACACCGCTACGGGCTGCTCTGCTTCCACTCCACGCTCGATCAGAAGGTTGGCTAAGCGATTGGCCCGGCGGTTCAGGTCATCGAAGGTCAGAAACCCGTCGGCTGACCGCACGGCAACCGCTTCGGGCCGCCGGCGAACCTGATTCAGAAAGGTCTCTGCCAGTGTAGAGGCCATATCGAAGCTCCCATCGGAATATTTCCGGCGCGGCAGGACTGCCGGTCTGCACAAGTCCATGCCGCTCCGGCCTGCCCTACCCTCTGAGTCTTCCAGCCGCCAACGAAGGCTGCGTCTTCGATATTGCGACCAGGCCAACACACCCAGCGTGGTTTGAAGGGTGAGTTCTGGCCCCACCAAGGTCATCGGAGGAGGATGCCGTCGCTGTTGACCGTGGAGGCGCAGCGTGCAACGGAGCATGGTCGAGTTGTTCGCGGCGATCCGGCGGGACTCGAGGATCGAGGGCTTGTCGGTTCGGGCTCTGGCGCGCAAGTATGAGGTGCATCGCCGGACGGTGCGCGAAGCGTTGACCTCGGCGTTTCCGAAGCCGCGGAAGAAGCAGCCGCCGCGTCGGTCTCGGCTGGATCCGTTCAAGCCGGCGGTTGACGCGATGTTGCGTGCGGATCTGGACGCTCCTCGCAAGCAGCGGCATACCGCGAGGCGGATCTTCGATCGGCTGGTCGCTGAGCACGAGATGGAAGGCATCTCGTATGCGACGGTGTCGGACTACGTGGGCTGGCGCCGCGCCGAGGTCCGGCGCGAGGCGGGCCGGGAGCCGGCCGAGGTGTTCATCCCGCAGACTCATCGGCCGGGCGCGGACGCCGAGGTCGACTTCGGCGAGGCCTGGGTGCGGCTGGCCGGCCGGTCCACCTGCTGTTGTCTGTTCACCTTCCGGTTGTCGTTCTCCGGCAAGGCGGTGCACCGGGTGTTCGCCTCCTGCGGGCAGGAGGCGTTCCTGGAGGGACACGTCCGCATCCTCCTGCGCCCCGAGCATTGGCTGAATCCGCGACTACACCCAGCTGTCCAGCTGGCCCGGGTGCTTCGAGACACGTTGTCCCGTGACCGGTCCGTCCGAAGCAGACATGGCGCGACGTAGGCTTGCCGGGCGCATGTCGGTCCATACCTCGTCGATGTGGGACAGGCACTCCTCCTTCGTGCCGGTGAACCCGGTCGCGGTCCAGCCGGGCGGGCCTTCGCGGTCCGCCGGCCAGATCGAGTACTGCTCCTCGTCGTTGACGACCACCCGGTACGTCACTGCGGCTCCTCGGTGTCGGTGATGATGTTGTCCAGCACGGCTTCGAAGTTGGCGAGCACGTGCGCCACGAAGCGGTCGTCGTACCGCCCTCGGTCGAACACGGCTTCGAGGCGCATCCGGTCGCCCGGTGTGACCACCAGGGTGAACGGGTAGTTCGTCCACGTCTTCGCGGATACCGCGGTGGCGCCCGCCGGCGCGAGTCGTTCGCGGACCGACTCGCGCACCGGATAGTTCTCGACCACCAGGATGGTCTCGAACAGCGGCACATTGCCCGGCACCTCGCTCCAGCCGTGCACCCGCACCAGCGGTGTGTGGTCCGACGGCAGCTCCGCCTGGTGGCGCTGGTTGTCTTGCAGCCACGTCACCAGGTCCCCGTCCGCCGGGATGGTGACCCGCACCGGCAGCGTGTTGATGAACATCCCGAGCATGCGGGTGTTGTCCGGTTCCGTTGACCGGCCGCTGCGCGTCACGCCGAAGACGACATCCGGGGTGCCCGCGTACCGGGACAACACCAGACCCCACGCCGCCTGCAGCACCGTGTTCGCGGTGACCCGGTGTGTCCTCGTGAACCCGGTCAGCCGGTCACCGAGGTCGAGCAGGCGCTCGCACTGCGCGTGCCCCGACCCGCCGGACGCGTGCGACGGCAGTGGGGTCGGCTCGCGGAAGCCCGCCAGGTACCGCTGCCAGAACGGGCGGGCCCGCTCGTGGTCCTGCGCACGGAGCCACGCGATGTGCGCCGACCAGGACGGCGCCGGGTCGTGCGGTGGCGGTGCGCCGGCGCGGAGCGCGTCGTACACGGTGAGGTACTCGTCGACCAGCGCGACGAGGCTCCAGCCGTCCAGCATGAGGTGATGGCTGGTCAACGCGACCACCCAGTCCCCGTCTGCGAGGTCGACCATGGTCAGCCGGACCAGCGGCGCCTCGAACAGGTCGAAGCCCCGGATGCGGTCGGTCATCAACAGCTCCTCGAGCCGTTTGCGGTGGGTGTCCGGCGGCCAGGCGGTGCCGAGGACGACGTCGGCGGCCGATGTGGCGTGCCGGTCCACCACCTGCCACGGTTCTTGCCGGTCGTCGAGCAGGAAACGGGTGCGCAGCACCGGGTGGCGGCGCGCCAGCTCCGCCCACGCCGCGGTGCACGTGTCCGGGTCGAGACCCTCCTGCGGCCACACCGTCTGGCTGACGTACAGACCGCTGCCCGGTTCGGCGAGTACGTGGAAGAGCATGCCTTCCTGGGTCGGTGCCAGCGGGTACGCGTCCGCTGCGGCCGGGTCGCGGCGCAGTATCGCCGCACGCCGGGCGGCCCACTCCGGCGGTGTGGCGACCGGTGCCTCGACCGGTGTGGCGACCGGTGCCTCGACCGGTGTGGCGACCGCGGCGAGCTCGGCGATCGTCTGGTGGGCGAAGAACTGCCGCGGGGTCAGGTGCAGCCCGGCGCTCACCGCCCGCGCGACGATCTGGATGGCGCGGATCGAGTCGCCGCCGAGCGCGAAGTAGTTGGCGTCCGCCGCCGGTGCCGGCACGTCGAGCACCTGCGCCCAGACGGCCGCCAGGACCCGTTCCGCCTCCGTTTCCGGCGCCCGCCCGCCTGCCATCGCGGGCTCCGGTGGGGCCGGCAGCGCGCGCCGGGCGAGCTTCCCCGTCGGTGTCGTGGGCAGCTCGGTCAGCGGCACGTATGCCGACGGCACGAGCGCGTGCGGCAGCGACTCGGCGAGGAACGCGCGCAGCACGACCGGTTCCGCGACCGCCGCCACGGCGGGGTCCGCGACCACGTACGCCACCAGCACCCCGTGCACCGCGACGGCCGCCCGGCCGACGGTCGGGTGCGCCCGCAGCGCCGCCTCCACGTCAGCCGGGTCGAAGCGGACGCCGTTGACCTTGAGCTGGTCGTCGGACCGCCCGAGGTACTGCAGGTTGCCGTCGGGCAGGTGCCTGGCCCGGTCGCCGGTGCGGTAGAGGCGTTGCCCCGGCAGCGTCGGGTGGGGCACGAACCGGTCCGCGGTCAGCGTCGGGTTGCCGTGGTAGCCGCGGGCCAGGCCGGCGCCACCGACGTAGACGTGGCCGGGCAGGCCCGTGCCCACCGGGATCATCTCGTCGTCGAGCAACTCGACCCACGTGCCGTCGATCGGCTGGCCGACGGGCACGTGGCGGTGCACCGCGGGCGCCCGGACCTCGTGTGCAGTGGTCGTCATCGTCGTCTCGCTGGGGCCGTACATGTTGACCACGCGCGCCGAGGGCGCGACCACGGTGAGGTCGAGTACGTCACCCGCGTGCAGCGGCTCGCCGCTGACCAGGACGGTGCGCAGCGCCGGCAGCGTGACCCTGCGCCGGACGAGGTGGCCGGTGAGCACCCGCAGGACCGACGGGACGACGGACGCGACCACGCTTACCGGTTCGGCTGCGAGCACGTCGACGGCCGTGTCCAGATCGGCCACCCCGTCGGTCAGCAGCGCGATCCGCGCGCCGACCGTCAGCGGGAACACGAGGTCGCGCAGGCTCGCGTCGAACGAGACGGTCGTCATCGCCGCCACGGTGTCACCAGGGCCCGCGTACTCGCGCCGCCGCATATCCGCGAGATAGTTCGCCACGCCGCGGCGCGTGCCCGCGATCCCCTTGGCCGCCCCGGTCGAGCCGGAGGTGTGCACGACGTAGGCCAGGCTGTCCGGCTCGGCCCGGGGGAACTCCGCGATCCGGTCGACCGGCATGTCGCCCGCCTGGACCACCGGGCCCGCGAACCCCGGCAGAGGTTTCTTCGTCAGCAACACGCCGGGGCGGGTGTCGTCGAGGATTCCGGCCAGCCGAGCAGGCGGGTGCTCCGGGTCGAGCGGCACGAACCCCGCTCCGGCCCGCCACACCGCCATCAGGGCGACGACCAGCTCCGCGTCCCGGCCGAGGTGGACGGCGACGAGCGTCTCCGGTCCCGCACCGGCCGCCACGAGCCGGGTGGCGAGGCGGTCGACGCGGGCGCCGAGCTCGGCGTACGTGACGTCGGTCCCGGCGGCACGCACCGCGACCCGGTCCGGCCGGGCAGCGATCTGCCGGGCCACCGGCTCCCACGGGTCGGCCACCGCGGGGGTGACCCGTCGCGGGACCGGTGCCGGGGTGAGCGGCACGCGCGTTACCGGGCGGTCCGGTTCGGCGGCGACGAGGTCGAGCAGCCGCAGCCAGTGCGCCACGAACGTCTCCGCCCAGGCCTGGTCGACGACGTCTCTGTCGAACTCGAGCGTCCCGGCCAGGCCGCCGGCGTGCTCGGTCACCGCGAGCCGCAAGTCACACTTGACCCCGCCCACCGGGACCGGCACCGAGCGCGCGGCAAGGTCGGGCACGGCGAAGCCGGCCGCTGGATCGCTCTCCACGACGAACTGCGCCTGCACGATGGGATGCCGGGTGAGGTCGCGGTCCGGTGCCAGCGCCTCGACGAGACGCTCGAACGGCACGTCCTGGTGCGCGTAGGCGCCGAGCGCGGTCGCGGCCACCCGATCGAGCAGCTGCCGGAAACTCGGGTTGCCGGACACCGAGGTACGAAACACGACCGTGTTGACGAACAGCCCGGCCAGCGGCTCGAGGTCGACGTGGTCCCGCCCGGAGACGGGGGAACCGACCAGCACGTCGTCCCGGCCGGTGTACCGGGCGAGCAGTGCCTGGTAGCCGGCCAGCAGCACCATGAACAGCGTGGCCTGCCCGGCCCTGGCGAGCTTGCGCAGCCGGGCACACAAGATGCCGTCGACGGTGAACGAGACCCGGCCGCCGCGGAAGTCCTGCACCGCCGGGCGCACCAGGTCACTCGGCAGGTCGAGCACGAGCTCCGCACCATCCAAAGTGGACTTCCAGTACGAGAGCCCGGCGTCGAGGCGAGCGCCGGTGAGCCGCTCTCGTTGCCAGGCGGCGAAGTCGGCGTACTGCATGGCGGGCACGGGCAGTTCCGCACCCGCGTAGATCGAGCCGAGGTCGCGAGCGAGCACGTCCAACGACATCCCGTCGGCGACGATGTGGTGCACCACGACGACCAGAACGTGCTCGTCCGCGCCGACCCGCAAGACCCGTGCCCGCACCAGCGGATACGTCGCCAGGTCGAACGGCCGCGCGGTCTCCTCGGCCAGCGCGGCGGCCACCTCGTCCGGTGCGACATCCTCGACCGCCATCCTCGCCGCCCCGGGCGGGTGCACCTGGGCGTACGGCACACCGTTCTCGGCGTGGAAGGTCGTTCGCAGCGTCTCGTGGCGGGCGAGCAACCCGGTGACCGCCTCGCGCAGCACGTCGACATCGAGGGGCCCGGACAGGTGCAGGGCCAGCGCCAGGTTGTAGGTGCCTGCCTGGTCTCCCACCTGCTCGACGAACCACAGCTGCTCCTGCGCGAACGACAGCGGCAGCGGCCGTCCGTCACGCGGCAGCGGCCGCGGTTCGTCCGCCGCGTCCCGCCCCCGGGTGGAGATCAGGTCGGCGAGACCCGCGACCGTGCCGGCACGCAACAGGTCGGCGAGCGTGAGCCGGACGCCCAGCTGCCGCGCGATCCTGGTGACGATCCGGATCCCCGCGAGCGAGTGCCCGCCGACGTCGAGGAAGTGGTCGGTCACGCCGACCCCGTCGGCACCCAGTACCGCCGACCAGATCCCGGCGAGCCGCCGTTCGAGGTCGTTCGACGGCGCGACGTGGTCCTCGGCCCGCTCCGGGCCGGGCGCGGGGAGCGCGGCTCGGTCGACCTTTCCCGCGGGGTTGAGCGGAAAACGCGACAACGTCACGTAGTACCGCGGCACGACCATGGCGGGCAGCGAGTCCGCGAGGTGCTCGCGCAGCTCCCGCGCGCCCGGCCCCGGCGTGCCGGGACGGGTCACCACGTAGGCGACGAGCCGTCCGTCGCGCTGGTGGACCACGGCGGCCGCGACCCCCGGGTGGCCGGTGAGCACCGCCTCGATCTCGCCCGCCTCGACCCGGACTCCGTTGACCTTGATCTGGTTGTCCAGCCTCCCGAGGTAGTCGAGCTGCCCGTCCGGACGCTCGCGGACCAGGTCACCGGTCCGGTACAGGCGTCCGCCGGGCACGGTCGGATCGGGCACGAACCGGTCTGCGGTCAGGCCAGGTCTGCGGAAGTAGCCCCGGCACACCGCGACGCCCCCGATGTGCAGCTCACCCGGTGTGCCGGGCGGGACCGGGCGCAGGTGCTCGTCGAGCACGTGCAGCGTGTTGCCGGGCACAGCGACCCCGATCGGCACGAGTGACTCGCCGCCCCGGCACCGGGCGAACGTCGAGGAGATCGTGGTCTCGGTCGGCCCGTAGAAGTTGTAGAACTCGACGTCGAGCGCCGCCGCCACCCGGTCGGCCAGGGCGGCGGGCAGCGCCTCGCCGCCCGCCACCAGCCAGCGCAGGCTCGCGCACGAGGCCGGGTCGGCCTCGTCGAGGAACAGGTGCAGCAGCGACGGCACGAACTGCGCGACCGTGACTCGTTCCCTGGCGATCAACGCGGACAGGTAGTCGGGCTCGCGGTGCCCGTCCTGCTTCGGCACGACGAGCCGGGCGCCGGTGGTCAACGGGAGGAACAGTTCCCACACGGACGGGTCGAAGCTGATCGCGGTGCGCAGCAGCACGGCATCGCCGGCGCCGACCGGCAGCAGATCCCTGGTCCACGCAAGGTAGTTGGCCACCGACCGGTGGTCGAGCATCGTGCCCTTCGGCCGCCCGGTCGAGCCCGACGTGTAGATGACGTAAGCGAGGTTGTCCGGCGCGGTACGGACGCGTAGGTCGATCCGGGCCCCGGCCAGGACCGTGCCGCGGTCCCGGTCGAGGCACACCAACTCGGGCCGGTGCTCGTTGTCGTCGAGCAGCGCTCCCGCCCGGTCGGTGGTGTCGGTGATCAGCACCGCCGGGATGGCGTCGGCGACCATGTACCGCAGCCGCTCCCGCGGGTAGTCCGGGTCGAGCGGCACGTACGCCCCACCCGCCTGCCAGATCGCGACGAGCGTGACGATCAGGTCGATGCCGCGCGGCAGGCACACGCCGACCACCGTTTCCGCGCCGACGCCGAGCTCGCGCAGCCGGGCCGCGAACCGCGCGGCCCGGTCATCGAGCTCGGCAAAGGTGAGGTGGGTGCCTTCGAACGTCACCGCCGTCGCGTCCGGGGCGCGGTGGCACTGCTCCTCGATGAGATCCGGGGTCGGGCGAAGGTCCATCTCACGTCTCCGATGCGGGGCGTTTGACGTTGCCGCCGCTGATGACCAGCACCGTGCCGGTGCCGGCGGGAACCGCTCTGTCGAGCAGCGCGGCGAGCGGCAGCGCCGCGGTCGGTTCGGCCGGCACGTCTGCCATGGCGTGCCACGCGGTGCGGATGCTGTCCTCGGAGACGGTGACGATGTCGTCGACCAGCCCCCTGCCGACAATGACCTCGAAAGGCCGTTCGCCGAGGTTCGCCACCCGGGCCCCGTCGGCGATGGTGTCGGCCTCGCCGTGGAGCCGGTGCAGCCTGCCGGTGCGCAGGCTGGCCGCGGCGTCCGCGGCCCGTTCCGGCTCCACCCCGATGACCGCGACGTGCGGGGCGCGGGATTTGACCGCGAGAGCGGTACCGCCGAGCAGGCCGCCACCGCCGACCGGCACCACGACGGTCGCGAGATCCCGGACCGCGGCCATGATCTCCTCGGCGACTGTGGCCTGACCATGGATGACGTCCCAGTCGTCGGAGGAGTGCACGAACGGCCAGCCGCGTTCGGCGGCGATCGCGCGGGCCAGCCCGTCGCGGTTGCCGAAGGTGACGCCGTGGGTGATCACCTCGGCGCCGAGGTCGCGGACGGCAGCGAGCTTCGTGGGCAGCACGTTCTCCGGTGCCACCACCGTCACCGCGATGCCCAGCGCCCGCCCGGCGGTGGCCACCGCCTTGGCGTGATTGCCAGAGCTGGCGGCGACCACACCCGCGGGGTGACCGGGCAGCCGCAGCAGGGCGTTGTACGCACCGCGCATCTTGAACGACCCCGACACCTGCATCGACTCGAGCTTGAGCCAGGTCCCGCAGGGCAGCGCGCGCAGCGGCGTGTGCCGGATGCGGGACCGCACCCGCCGGGCCGCCTCCTCGATGGCCGTGCGGTGGGCGCCCAGGTACTCCGCCGGCGGCATCATGTCGTCGTGGGCGAGCGTCATGACGGCTGTCCCGCCAGGCCTGGGACGATCCGGGTGCCGCGAACTGGTGAGAACGCCAGGAACAGGGCGGGGAGCAGGAGTCCGGCGCCCGCGACCGCGATCGCCCCACGCAGCCCGAAGAGCTCCGCGAGCAGCCCGCTCACCACCGCGGTGACCGGGGTGGCCGCCCAGGCGACCCAGCGGAACGTCGCGTTCACCCGCCCCAGCAGGTGGTCGGGTGTCATGATCTGCCGCGCGCTGACCAGGCTGATGCTGTAGGTCTGCACCCCCGCGCTCACCGTGAAGGTCGACAGGATCAGCAACCCCAGGCTCCACAAGCTGTTGTCCGGCACCAGTGGGACGATCAGCACCGGCCCGCCCGCGATGAACGCCGCCCAGGTCACCGTGGTGCCGAGGCTGACTCGGTCGTTGACCCTGCGCACGACGAACGAGCCGACCAGCGCGCCCGGCCCGGCCGCGGCCAGGATCAGCCCGAGACTCCCGGCCGAGAAACCGAGGTCCTCCAGCACGAACAGGGCGAGGATCGGGGTGCGGATGTAGAAGAAGGCGTTCATGATCCCGGACGAGATCGCCATCGGGCGCAGCAGCCGGTCGCCGAACACGGTCGAGAGGCCTTCGCGGATGTCCCGCCAGACCGAGGCCGCCGGGGGCGCCGCGGTCGTTTCCGCCGCCCCCGCCCGCTTCGGCACGGTGAGGGTGACGATCAACCCGGCTGCCGCCAGGTAGCAGACCGCGTCGATGGCGACGGTGTTGGCGGCGCCGAGCAACTCCACCAGGAACCCGGCGATCGACGGACCGACGATCATCGCGGCGGAACGGGTGAGTTCCAGCTTGCTGTTGGCGTCCACCAGCTCGCGCCCGCTCACCAGCGCGGGCAGCAGCGAGGGCGACACCACACTGAACGCCACGTGCAGCGTGCTGACCAGGAAGTACACGACTATCAGCCACGGCATGGAGAACAGGCCGAGTAGCGCCGCGACCGGCAGCGAACCGAGCAGCACCGCGCGGCCGGTGTAGGTCGCGACCAGCATCCGGCGGCGGTCGACCCGGTCGGCGAGCACTCCGAAGAACGGCCATGCGAACGCCATGGGTGCCATGCCGACGCCGACGAACAGCCCCATCTCGGTGGCCGTCGCGTCGAGCTGGATCACCGCGACCAGTGGCAACGCCACCAGCGAGAGGTGATAGCCGAGCTCGGAGATCGTCTGCCCCGTCCACAGGCGCACGAACGGGCCGTTACGCAGCAAGGTCATCGCCCTCCGCCTCGGTCGCTGTCACCATCGTGTCCAGGAGCGACCCAGCCCGGCCCGGGTCGAACAGCTCCTGGTCGTAGATCAGGTCGAGGAACACACCTCCCGGCCGGTCGTGCGCGAACAGCGTGATCGGGTAGCGGGCCCAGACCTCGTTCAGGCCGGTGTGCTCGATCTCCAGTCCGGCAACCTCGACGGCGCGGTGCGGGAAGTCCTGCATGTTGAACAGCGCCTGCGCGAGCGGCGCGTGGCTCGCGGCCTGGTCGGGCGCCAACTCGTCGAGCAGGAGTTCCAACGGCAGGTGGCGGTGGGAATGGGCGTCGAGCACCCGGCCCCGCGTGCGGTCGACCAGCGTGGCGAAGTCCGGCCGGCCGGTCAGATCGGCCCGCAGCACCACCATGTTCGCGACGTACCCCACCATCGCGTCGAGCTCCGGGCGGTCGCGATTGGCCATGGGCACCGCGACCGTGAAGTCGTCCCGGCCGAACCGTGTGCCGAGCGCGGCCTGGAACGCCGCCATGAGCACCATGAACGGTGTCGCCCGCAGCTGGCGGCACAGCTCATGGACCCGGGCGCTCTGCCCAGCCGTGAGGGTGCGGGTCACCCTGCCACGGGTCGGCCGGTCGGGCCCGGTGAGCCGCGGGTAGTCCGGTGGTAGCTCGAACAGCGCGCCGGCCCCGGCGAGTTCGCGACGCCAGTGGTCGAATTCGGCCGCGACGAACTCGTGGGTGAGATAGGCCCGCTGCCACGCGGCGAAGTCCGCGTACCGCGCGACCGACGGAAGCTCCACAGTGGACTGGTACAGCGCGGTGAGGTCGCGGAGAACCAGGCCGACCGACCACCCGTCGGCGACGAGGTGATGGATGACCACGCACAGGACGTGATCCCGCGGGCCCTGCCGCAGCAGCGTCGCACGCAGCAATGGCCCGGCCGCCAGGTCGAACGGCTGCCCGGCCCGCGCCGCGACCGCACCTGCCAGGTCGGCGGGAGCCACGTCGACCACCTCGAGCGGCACCGGCTCGGGCGGCCGGAGCTGCGGGCCGTGCGCGGGGAAGACCGTCCGCAGCGCGTCGTGCCGTGCGACGAGCCCAGAGAGGGCCGTCTCCAGCGCGTCGTGGTCGAGCTCGCCGCGCAGCCGCCGGACAATCGGCACGTTGTAGAACGCATACCGCCCGGAACTCCGTTCCAGGGACCACAACCGACGCTGCGCGGCGGTCAGCACCGGCTCGCCCGAAGCCGGCACGAGCTCGGGCAGCGGGTCGGCTTCCGCGTCACGGACCCGCGTCGCGAGCTCCGCGACAGTCGGGCTCTCGAACAACGCACGCACCGGCAGCACTACGCCCAGCGACTCCCGTAGCCCGGCGACGGTCCGTGCGGCGAGCAGCGAGTGTCCGCCGAGGATGAAGAAGTCCTGGTGCACCCCGACTTCCGGCACGTCGAGGACGTCGCACCAAACGCGGGCTATCAGCTCCTCGACACCGTCGCGCGGGTGCTGGTCGGTCACCGCCTCCGCCGCAGGTCCGGGGAGCGCATCGCGGCGGATCTTCCCGGTCGTGGTGCGCGGGAGCCGGTCGAGCGGGACGAAACCGGCCGGGAGGTGGGTGGTGGGCAGCCGGTCGGCCAGATCGGCGCGGATGCGCTGGGGCGTGGGCAAAGTGCCCGCCGGCACCACGCACGCCACCAGCCTGCCGCCGGGTGCGTGCACCGCGGCCTCGGCGATCGCGGGGTGCGCGCACAGCGCTGCCTCGATCTCGCTCGGGTCGATGCGCACCCCGTTGACCTTGAGCTGGTGGTCGGTGCGCCCGAGGTACTGCAGAGTCCCGTCAGGCAGGTACCTGGCGCGGTCACCGGTGTCGTACAACCGTTCCCCGGCCCTGGTGGGGTGGGGAACGAACCGCTCGGCGGTGCGCCCCGGCTGCCGGTGGTAGCCGCGTGCGAGGCCCGCGCCACCGATGAAGACGCGGCCCGGCATGCCGATCCCCACCGGGCGCAACCGTTCGTCGAGCACCTCGACACGAGTGTTGCCGATCGCCGTGCCCACCGGGATCCGGTTGGTCGCGCCGGGCCGTACGCGGTGACGGGTGGTGGTCATGGTCGTTTCGCTGGGCCCGTACATGTTGTAGACGGCCGCATTCGGCGCGACGGCCGCCACCGCGGCCACGTCCTCGGGGTGCAGCGGCTCACCGGAGACCAGCACGGTCCGCAGATCCGGCCACCGCCTCCCGCGTGTGGTGAGCATGCGCAGCAGCGACGGCACGACGGCGGGCACGACCGTCGTCTCGGCGATGGCGCCGGCAACCGCGTCGAGATCGGCCGCACCGCCCGGCACGAGGACGACGCGTGCGCCGACGGCGAGCGGGAGCAGCAGGTCGCGTAGCGACGCGTCGAAGGACACGGTGGTCAACGCCGTCACCGTGTCGGCAGCGGTGACGAGACCGGCCCGGCTCAGATCGGCCAGGTAGTTGGCGACTCCGCGATGGGTGCCGGAGATGCCCTTCGGGGTGCCGGTCGTACCGGAGGTGTAGACGACGTACGCGCGGCCGTCCGGGTGGACGAGCCGCGGCGGCGGCTCGGGCCCGTCCTCGAGTGGGGGCAGTTCGGTGAGCTCGAGGTCGGGCCGTGCGTCGGCGAGCACGTCCGCGGCCCGCCGCGGCGGCAGCTCCGGATCCAATGCGACGAAGCCCGCTCCGGTGCGCCAGACGGCGAGGAGGGCGACGACGAGGTCGACGCCGCGCGGCAGCCGCACCGCGATGAGCCGTTCGGGTCCGGCGCCCAATGCCGTGAGCCGGCCCGCCAGCCGGGCGGCCCGGCGGTCGAGATCCCGGTACGTCACGACCTCGTCCCCGCACACCACCGCGTCCGCGTCCGGGTGCAGCGCCGCCCGCGCGGCGACCAACGCGGCCACTCCGGTGTCGGGGACCGGTGTGGCGGTGTCGCCCGCGCGGTCGAGCAGGGCCTGTCCCGCCGCGGTCAGCAGCGACACGTCGGCGTGCGGTGCGGACGGGTCGGCGACCATGGCGGCCAGGATGGTGCGCCATCCCTCGACAAGGACGTCCGCCTCCGCACCGGCGAACACGTCGGTGGCGAACCGAAGCCCGCAGTCGAACCGGTCGCCCGAGTCGGTGGCGACCAGGGTCAGGTCGTTCTTGACCGTGTCGTTGGATACGCCGACCGGCAACACCTCGGCCCACGTCTCGCCGGCCGGGCGGGGCGCGTCCAGCTCGAACATGACCTGGTGGAACGGCTGGTGGGCGAGGTCTCGGTGCGGCGCCGCCGCCTCGACGACCTTCTCGAACGGCACGTCCTGGTGCTCGTAGGCGGCGACTGCCGCGTCTAGCACGACCGTCAGCGCGTCCGCGAAGGTCGTGGCGCCGGACAGATCGGCGCGCAGCGCGACGGTGTTGACGAAGAAGCCGGGCACGTCCTCCAGTTCCGAGGTCGCACGCCCGGCCACCGGCGTGCCGACCACGAGGTCGTCCTTGCCGCCGAACCGGGCGAGCAGCAGCGTGAACCCGGTCAGCAGCACCATGAACGGCGTCGCGCCGTGCGCCATGGCCACCGCACGCACCGCCGAGGTGAGGCCGGCGTCGAGCATGAACCGCCGGATGCCGCCGCGGTAGGTCGGCACGGGTGGCCGGACGCTGGTGCCCGGCAGGTCGAGGATCGCGGGTGCCCCGTCCAGCACGGACCGCCAGTGGTCGAGCTCGCGGTCCAGCCGCTCGCCCGCCATCCAGTCCCGCTGCCACGCGGCGTAGTCGGCGTACTGGAGCGCGGGCTCGGCGAGCGTGCGCCCGTGGTACAGCCCGGCCAACTCGTCGACGAGCAGCCCGAGCGACCAGCCGTCGGTGACGATGTGGTGCATCGTCAGCACCAGCACCGGCCGACCGGCCCGCAGCAGCAACTCGGCCCGCAGCAACGGTCCGGTGGCGAGATCGAACGGGAGCCGCGCCTGGGTGTCGGCCGCGGCACGGACCGCGCCGTCCTGGTCCGCGTGCGCCGTCAGGTCCACCTCCGGAAGTGGCACCGGCTCGGCCGGCAGCAACCGGCCGGCCGGGCCACTGCCGGTGTCGTCGTAGACGGTGCGGAGGATCTCGTGGCGGCGCACGACCTCGGTGAGTGCCGCCCGCAGTGCGGGCACGTCCAGTAGTTCGGGCAGCGCGAGCACCAGCTGCACGTTGTAGGCCGGGGAGCCGGGCACCAGCCGGTCGAGGAACCACAGCCGTTCCTGGCCGTATGACAGCGCGTCGGTGCCGCTTCGACGCGACACTCGGACCGGCGGCGTGCTCTCGCCACCGGCCTGTGCCTCGACGTACTGGGCGAGGTCGGCGAGCGTGGCCGCCTCGAACGCGATCTGCACCGGAACCCGCACCCCGGTCGCGCGCTCGAGCCGCACCACCATCTGGATCAACTGCAGTGAGTGGCCGCCGAGGTCGAAGAAGCGGGCGTCGGCGCCGATGTCCGCCCTGCCGAGCACCTCGGCCCAGATTCCGGCCAGCGCACGCTCGCCATCGGTCCGGAGGGGCGTGCTGCTCGCCGGTGCCGGTTCGGGTGCGGGGAGCGCGTCCCGGTCGAGCTTGCCGTTGGCTGTGCGCGGCAGTGCGTCCAGCACGACGAAGTGCTGCGGCACCCAGCCTGCCGGCAGGTGTTCTCGGAGGTGGGCACGCAGCTCCGCCGGTCCGGGCGTCGGACCGGCGACGGTGAGGTACGCGGCGAGTGTGGTGGTGCCCGCCCGGTCGGCGACCGGGCGCACCGCGACCTCGCCCACCGCCGGGTGCGCGGCGAGGGCGGCCGCGATCTCGGCCGGTTCGATCCGCTGCCCGTTGACCTTGACCTGGTGGTCGGTGCGGCCGAGGAACTCGAGCGTGCCGTCTGGCCGCCAGCGGACCACGTCGCCGGTCGCGTAGCGCCGGCCTCCGAGCACGGTGGGATCGGGCACGAATCGCTCCGCGGTCAGCCCCGGCTTGTGCAGGTAACCCCGGCCGACCGCGGTCCCGCCGTGGTACAGCTCGCCCGGCAGCCCGAACCCCGCCTGCCTGCCGTCGGGATCGAGCACGTGCGCCGTGGTGTTCCACATCGGACGGCCGATCGACGCGACCGCGCCGTGGTCCATTGTGGACGCCCAGGCGCCGGTACTGTGGATCGTGGTCTCGGTCGGGCCGTACAGGTTGAGCAGGGAGCCGTCGAACTCGGCGAGCACCCGGTCGCGCAGGTCACCGGGTAGCGCCTCACCGCTGCAGATGATCACGCGCAGGCTCGTACCGGCGGGGACTCCGGTGGCGTCGACGAAGGTCCGCAGCATCGACGGCACGAAGTGTGCCGCGGTCACGCCCGCGTGGTCGATCAGCTCGGCGAGGTAGCGCGGGTCGCGGTGGCCTCCGGGACGGGCCAGCACCATGCGCGCTCCCGTCATCAGCGGCAGGAACAGCTCCCAGACGGAGACGTCGAACCCGAACGGTGTCTTCTGCAGGACGACGTCGGCGCGGTCGAGGCCCAGCTCGCCGGCGAGCCAGAGGTGGTGGTTGACCACGGCCCGGTGCGGGATCGCGACTCCCTTCGGCGACCCGGTCGAGCCGGAGGTGTAGATCACGTATGCGGTGGCATCCGGTGTCACGCCGGTGCCGGGTGCTCCGTCCGGGAGGTTCGTGAGGTCGTCGTGGTCGAGGAGGACGACCGGGGGCAGGTCGGTGCTCCGCAGTGCGCGGGTCGCTTCGGCCTCGGTCACGACCGCGACCGGGCGCGCATCGGCGACCATGCGTCCGAGCCGTACCGGCGGGAGGTCGGGTTCGAGCGGCAGGTAGCCCGCACCTGCCTTGAGGACCGCGAGCAGGGCCACGACGAGCTCTGTCGATCGCGGGAGGCAGACCCCGACCAGGATGTCCGGTCCGGCACCGAGCTCGCGCAACCGGTGAGCGAGCCGGTTGGCCCGCCGGTCGAGCTCGCGGAAGGTCAGCTCGGTGTGCTCGTCGGCGACGGCGATCAGGTCCGGAGTTCTCGCCACCTGCGCGGAGACCAGCTCGTGCAGGCACGCGCCGGGTGCCGGCACCGAGGTGTCGTTGGCGGCGCGGACCAGCGCCCGCTCCTTGTCCGTCCACAGTGGAATATCCAGCGCCTGCTGGTCGGGGTCCTCGGCGAACGCCGCGAGCACCAGACCGAGGTGACCCGCCATGCGCTCCGCGGTCGCCCGGGTGAACAGGTCACGGGCGTAGCGCAGCCGCCCGGTCAGCTCCTCGCCGTCGACCGCCATGAAGTCGAGGTCGAAGCGGGCGGCGCCGTTGGTGACCGCCACCGGCGTCCACTCCGCGCCACCCGCCGCGAGCACGCGTGGTGCGTCGTCGAGCTGGACGAGCGCGCGGACGAGGGTGTCGTGCCCGGTGCCGCGCACGCGGTCGGCGAGCAGTTCGAGTGGCAGTTCCTGGTGTTCGTAGGCGGTGAGCGTCGCTTCCCGGCAGCGGGTCACCAGCTCCCGTACTGACGCGTCGCCGACGTCGACCCGCAAGGGCACCGTGTTGACGAAGAACCCGATCACATCCTCGGTGCCACCTCGGACCCGGCCCGCCATGGGCGTGCCCGCGACCACGTCGCGGCTGCCGGTGTAGCGGGCGAGCAGCGTCTGGAACGCGGCGAGCAGCACCGGGAACAGCGTCGTGCCCTCGGCCCGGGCGAGGGCACGCAGCTTGCGCGAGGTCTCCGGAGACACGGTGACCGGCAGGTCGTCTCCGCGCAGGGTGGCGGCGGACGGGCGCGGGAAGTCGGTCGGCAGCTCGAGCAACTCCGGCGCACCCGCGAGGTGCTCGCGCCAGTGAGCCAGCTCGGCCGCGCTGCGCTCGGCGAGCCGCTCCCGCTGCCACGCGGCGAAGTCCGGGTACTGTGCCGGCGCCGGCGGCAGGTTCATCTGTCCATTTCGGACAAGTTGATCGTACGCAGTGGACAGTTCGCGAACCAGGACGTCCTGGGACCATCCGTCGCACACGGCGTGGTGGATCACCACCAGCAGCAGGTGGTGATCCGCGCCGAACCTGGCGAGCCGGGCACGCACGAGCGGGTCGCGGCCCAGGTCGAACGGCGCCCGGATGTGCCTGCCGAGCCAGGCTTGCTCGCTGGCGGCGTCGCTGCCGATGTCGTCGACGGCGATGATGACCCGGTGGTCCGGGGTGATCGTGAGCACCGGCGTGCCATCCGCGGCGACGATGTTCGAGCGGAGTGAGTCGTGCCGCGTGACGACCGCGGCGAGGGCCTGGCCCATTGCGGCGACGTCGAACGGGCCGCTCAGCCGGAACGCGAGCGGCACGTTGTAGGCCGAGCTGCCAGGGGAGAGCTGGTCGAGGAACCACAGCCGTTCCTGGCCAGCGGATGGCACGAGACGCTGCTCGTCGGGGTAGGCGCCGGTCCCGGCGGCGGCCTTGCGCAGGGCTGCGCGCACGGCGGCGGGACGCCTCCTGGGTGAGGCGGTCATCGAGCCGTGCTCTCGTCGTCGTCCATCTCGTACCCGTCGGCGAGCAACGCCTCCGCGGTGCCGAGCAGCGCGTCTGCGTCGACCTCCGGCTTGACCTCGAGCCAGTCCCGGAAGGCGACGACCGTGGGCGCCTCGAACAGCGCCCGGACCGGCACCGCGAGGTCGAGAACCGCGTTGATGGCCATCACGAGCCGGGCGGCGAGCAGTGACTGGCCACCGAGCGTGAAGAAGCTGTCGCGGGTGCCGACCGCGTCCCGGTCGAGCGTGTCGGCCCACAGCTCGGCCAGCAGCTCGTCGAGTGCGTCCCGCGGCTCCCCACCGCCCTCCGCGACCGGGAGGTGCCCGCTCACCAGGGCGGCCCGGTCCACCTTCCCGTTCCCCGTCAGCGGCCAGCTGCCGACGACGACGACACTCGACGGGACCATGTACGCGGGCAGCGTCCGCCCCATATCCGCACGCAGCTGCTCGGGATTCAGCCCGTCGGCGCCCCGGACGAAGGCCACCAGCCGCGCACCACCGTCGCCAACCTCGGCCGCCGCGACCGCGTCCGCCACACCCGTGCACTGCCGCAGCGCGGCCTCGACCTCGCCGAGCTCGATTCGGAAACCCTGGATCTTCACCTGGAAGTCGTCCCGGCCGAGGAACTCGATCGTCCCGTCAGGCAAGTACCGCCCGAGGTCACCGGTGCGGTAGATCCGAGCGCCGGTCTCGGGGTGGTCGACAAAGCTCGCCGCGGTCAGCTCCGGGGCATTCCAGTAGCCCATCGCCACGCCGACCCCGCCGATGTGGAGATCACCGGGCACACCGATCGGACAGGGGGACATCGCCTTGTCGAGTATGTGGAAGGTCTGGTTCGCCATCGGCCGCCCGTAAGGAATGCTCGTCCATGCGGGGTCGACGTCACCGATCTCGTGGAGGATCGACCAGATCGACGCCTCCGTGGCACCACCGAGGCTGATGACCTTGGCGTCCGGGCAGGCGCGTGCGATGTCGGCCGGGAGCCCGACGCGGATCCAGTCCCCGCTCAGCATGACGAGGCGAAGGCTCGCCAATGCCCCTGGCCGCGCCGCGGCGACCGCGAGTTCCATCAGCGCGGGCACGGAGTTCCACACGGTCACCCCGGTCCGATGGGTCAACTCCGCCCAGTAGTCCGGATCCGGTGCCGGGGAGGGCGCCGGGACCACGATCGTCGCGCCCGCGGCCAGCACGCCGAACACGTCGTACACGGCGAGGTCGAACGTCAGCGCCGACAAGGCGAGCACGCGGTCCCCGGTGGTGACCCCGAACCGCTCGTTGATGTCCAGGCAGGTGTTCACCGCACTGCGGTGGTTGATCATCACGCCCTTGGGTGCACCGGTCGAACCGGAGGTGTAGATCACGTAGGCGAGGTCGTCCGGGCCCCGGTCCGGCGTGCTCACCGGCTCCCGCGTGCCCGGCTCGGTGTCCGGGACGTCCAGCACGACGGCGCCGTCCGGCCAGTCCACCCCTTCGACCAGACAGGGCTGGGTCACTACGACGGCGGCGCCCGCGTGGTCGAGCAGGTGGTGCAACCGATCCCGCGGCACCCGCGGATCCACCGGCACGAAGAACCCGCCCGCCGCGGGCACCGCGAGCGAGGCGACGACCTGCTCCCACCCCTTGTCCATGACGATCGCGACGGCGTCACCGGGCCGCATACCCGTCGCGAGCAGCCGGGCGGCGAGCCTGTTCACCCGGTCGCCGAGCTGCCGGTAGGTCAGCTGCCCGCCCGGGTGGATGACCGCCGGCTCTTCGGAGTGCCGCAACGCGGCGCGGTGGAACAATTCGTGCAGCAACCGCTCGGAATCGGCGAATTCCGTGGCCGTATCGTTCGATTCTGCAATCATGTCGTTGTCGTCCACCGACAACAGCGAGAAATTGGCCAACTGTCCCAAAGGCTTCCGTGTCAAGACAAACGCCCCTACCTTCGGCATTATCGGTTTATCGGTTCCGCCGATCGAAATATACGCGCCCAGCATAGTGTGTCGCTGAATTGTCGATAGAATGGAAGTGGTATGCCGAATTTTCCGGCGCGCCACGATATTGCATTTATCCAAGATGCCCAGTTCGGTGAACGAGTCCGGATCGAGCAGCAGCTCCAGCCGTTCCCGCGCGGTGCGCTTGCCGAGCGAGTGCTGCCGCTCGACCGCCTTCCGGTTCCCCGCGACGATCTCCGCGCGCAGCAGGCCGTGCCGCTGCCTGAGCGAGCCCATCGTCGGCGGGGCCTGCTCCGGTTCCGGCTCGCCGACGTCGCCGGGCCGCCCGCACTCCGGCCGGCGGCCGCGAGTGCTCGGCCGGGTCGGAACTCATCAGGCGGCCCTCCGGTCCTCCCGGACGTCGTGGTTCTCGCGGTCTCGCCGCGCCCACTCGCGTTCCATTTCGGCGACGAGGTCGCTCCACACGATGCCCCGGCCGAGCCGGCCAACCGGTTCGGGGGTTCTCGGCTCGATCGGGACGGGCACCGCGGCCTGGTTGGTAGTCACGAGATGGCCTTTCTGTCGTGGGCTGGCACGGTGCCGGTGTGCTCGAACCGGCCGCCGTGAAAGAGCAGCGCCGAATCACCCACGCCGCGAGTGGCTTCGAGCACCTCGCCGACGAAGATCGAGTGGTCGCCCCCGCCGTACACCTTGACCAGCTCGCATTCCAGCCAGGCAAGGGCACCGGCGACCAGCGGGGTACCGGTACGCGGGCCGCGCACCCACTCGATGGCGTCGAACTGGGCCCGGCCGCGCGGCCGCCGCGAGTCGGCGAAGTGCCGCGCCACCTCCTGCTGGTCCCCGGCGAGCACGGAAACCGCGAACGACCGCGCGGACATGATCACCTCGTGCATCCGCGCCGCCTTGGCCACGCAACACAGCACGAGCGGCGGCTCCAGCGACACCGACGTGAACGCGTTCGCCGTCATCCCGTGGCCGTCCCGGCCGCCCGCGGTGAGCACGGTGACCCCGGTGGCGAACTGCGCCATCACCTCGCGCTGCGAGGCCTGCCTCGACAACCGTTGCGTCGGCGGGCGCGGCAACCTGGCTATCGGCCGATGGCCATCTGCGGAACCGTTGTCGGCCACGTCATCCTCTCGCGGTCAGCATGGCCGCGTTCGCCGAGTACGGAGCGAGCGCGGCACGCAGCTCCTCGGGAACCCTGGCCGGGACGGTGTTCGTGTTCGGGCCGCGCATGCACGCGATCCGCTGCCTGCCGCGGGCGACCAGGATGTCGCCGTCCTCGTGCAGGTGCACGTAGTCGAAGCTGAACTGGATCTGGGTCTGGGTCAGCTCCTCGAGCCGCATCCGGATGGACAGCTCGTGGAATGCGGTGATCTCGGCGAAGAACTCACACTCGACCTTCAGCGTGAACAGCTTCAGGTCGTCGCGAACCTCCGCCAGCACGGTCGGTGCCTTCTCCTTGAGGAACATCTCCCGGCAACGTCCCTGCCAGCGCAGGTAGTTCACGTAGTAGACGTTGCCGACCAGGTTGGTCTCCTCGAACCCGACGGTGTGCCGGATCTCGTAGTAGTCCGTCATGCTCAGGCTTCCTCTCCCGCGAGTACCGCGAACACCACCGGGGCGGGCCGGTCGTGCACCATCGTCGCCCAGGTCGCGATCTTCGCCCCGCCAGCGGACAGCACGGCCCAGCCGTCCTGGTGCACCCGGTGCACGGCCAGCGACTGGGTCAGCTCACCGGTCTTGCGGACGCACTCCAGCGCGGTCCACACCCTCGTGCGCGACACCGTCACCGGCTCGCCCGACTCGGCGGCGAGCAGGTCGCTCACCGCGAGCAGCTCGGCGCCGAGCAGGCCGGCCCAGTCCTGTTCGCCGCGCTCGGTGGCGGCCTCGGCGTCGCAGGTGAGCTTGCCGGAACCGGCCACCACGAACGTCAGGCCCGCGGTGTGCGAGGCCGAGACCTCGAACCCGTCCGCCTCCGGCTTGCCGTCCGGGCGGTAGCGCAGCCGCACCGGCCTGCCCGCCGCCCTGCTCGCGGCCAGCTCGGTCTGTGCCCTGCGCTGCGCGGTCGTGCCGACGTCGCCGTCGACGGGGTCGGGCTCGACTACCACCGCCCGGTGGCCACCGAGCACCCGCTCCAGCGCACGCTCCACATAGGATCCGAGCACGGCCGGAACCCACGGTCCGGCACCGTCCCGCTTGCGGACCGCCCGCAGGGTCAGCCCCTCCCAGCGCTCCACCAGCTCGCCGTCCTGGGCCCGCACGTCGAGGTCGTAGACGTAGGTGTCGCCGTCCTGCGACCGCTCCACCGCGTCCAGCACCACGTACTCCAGGGCCTGCTGCCGCTCGCGGTCGGCGAGGTACAGCCGCTCGATGCCCTGCGGCAGCAGCGTCGCGTCCGGGACGCAGCACTGGATCGCGTGCATCATCGCGTCCCGCGTACCCGGGTCGGCCAGGATCCGTTCCTGCGGAAGGAACGGCGCGAACCACGCGGCCTCGGACCTGGTGGAGATCTCGGCCACCGCCTGCCGCGCGCTCGCCCTGCGGTAGGCCAGCAGCCGCTGGAACCGCTTGCCCTGGAACAGCACGCTGCCGTAGAGCTCGGTCACCGGGTCCACCGGAACCGCCGACAGCTCGTGCGCCCCGGTGACCTCGCCCCGTTCCGGCTCGGGGCCGGAGTACCGCAGCCTGGCCCGGAAGTGGTCCGCGCCGAACCCGGTGTCCCCGCTGCGGATCACGACGTCGACCGTGTCCTGGTCGCGGACCAGTGCGGCCACCCTGATCGTGGTCGAGCCCGTGCGGGGCACCACGATCGGCCGGAGGAACTCGACGCCGTCCAGCCGCGGCGAGCCCGTCCGCCCGCTCACCGCCGCGGCCACCTGGGTCATTGCCTCCATGCCCAGCACCGCGGGGAAGAGCAGGTCGCCGTCGAGCAGATGGTCGCCGAGATAGGGATCGCTGCCGTCGGCGAGATCGGCCTCGGTGATCAGCTCGATCCCGGGGTAGTGCACGACGGCCCTGTCCACGAACCTGGTCAGCGGCAGCTCGGGCCGCTCGATGGGCAGCGTGGCCAGCCCGCCCGTGCGGCCACCGACGACGAGCACCGGCGGCGCCCCTGGGTCGGCGAGCACCTGGCGCAGCACGTCGATGCCGTTCTCGGTGGAGATCGGGGTGATGCCGTCGCGCTGCAACGCCTCGACCACGCCCAGCTTCTCGCCCATCCCGGCGCCGGACCACACCGACCACTCCATCGCCAGCACACGGGCCCCTGGGTGTTCCTGGCCGAACCGCAAGGTCAGCTCGGACATCCAGTCGTTGGCGGTGGCGTAGTGCGCCTCTCCGCGCAGGCCCGCCCTGCCGATGATGCTGCCGAAGGTCACCAGCAGCTTGATCCGGTCGGCGTCCACAGCGGACAGTACCGCTTTCAGGCCGTCCACCTTGGGCGCCACCGTCGAACGGAATCCCTGCTCGGTAAGGGAGACCAGGGCCGCGGGTTCGTTCCGCCCCGCCCCGTGCAGCACCGCGGTGACCTGGCCGAGGCTGGCCTGCACCTGCTCGACCGCCTCGCCCACCTGCCCGGCCGACGTCACGTCGGCCCGCACGTAGCGGTACCGCACACCCGCCGCGTCCAATCTGGACAGGTTGGCCGCCAGCTCGGTGTCCTCGGCCGGGTCGGCCCTGCCGAGCAGGGCCAGTTTCGCCCCGGAATCCTTCGCGATCGCCAGCGCGCACTCGGCCGTGATGCCCTTGCCGCCTCCGGTGACCAGCAGTACGTCGCCCTCGCCGAGCGGCGACGTGCCGGGTTCGACCGTCCTCGCCTGCCTCGCCTGCCTCGCCTCCAGCATCGGCACGGTCCGCCTGCCGTCGGCGGTGTACCGCACCTCGGCGAAGTCCGTCGTGGCCGCCACCTCGGCGACCACGGTGGACACCGCGTCGGCGAGCGCGTCGCCCGAGGGCACGATGTCGTCGAGGTCAACGATCGTGGTTCGCGTCGAAGGGTCCTCCAGCCGCAGCGTCCTGGCCAGCCCGGCGGCCCCGAGCCCGCGCTGCACCACGACGAACCGGGTACCGGTCGGTGCGGCCAGCGCCGCCCTGCCCGCGTCGAGGAACAGGCCGAGGTGGTCGGCACCGCAGTCGGCGGGCAGGCACAGCAGCACGCCGTCGCCGACCCCCGCGCTGGCCAGCGCGGCTCGCAGCGGTTCGGCCAGCGGGTGGCCGTCCGGGGCGAACACGGTCCACTCGTGCGTCGCGCCCACCGCCGAGCCGAGATCGGCGCCCGGGCGCGGCCGCTCGACGTAGTCCACGGCGAACGAGCGCACCCACGGCTCGACGCCCGGCACCTCGCCAGCCCCGGACGTCCCGTCCTTGGCCTGCTCGGTCTCGGCCAGCTCGTCGATCATCTCGGCCAGGTCACCGAGGCACGCGGTGGCGAAGTTGGGCATGCCCTCCAGCGGCGGGCGGCCGAGCGCCCTGGTCGCCTCGTTGACCAGCTGGCCGACCGTGATGGAACTCAGGTGCAGGTCGTCCAGCGGGTGGCTGTCCGCGGTGAGGGTCTCCAGCGGCAGCTCGACGCGCTCCGCGGCCAGCTTGCGCAGCAGATCCAGCGTGCTGCCACCGCCACCGATCGGTTCGGCCGCTTCCTGCCTTGGCCGCTCGGCGGGTTCGGCGGACACCAGCTCGGCGTCGATCGCCGGAGCCGACTCACATGGGCTGGCCAGGAAGGTCATCTCGCCTTCGAGCGAGATCGGCCGCACAACCCTGCCCTCGAACAGGGTCTCGGTCCGCACGGGCGCGCCGAGGCTGAACGCCGCGCCCGCGACGGAAAGCAACGACGACAACGAGCCGCTGTCGGTGTCCACCGACAGCACCGGGGTACCCGGCGCGATCGACTCGAGCAGCCCGGCGAGTACCCGGCCGGGACCGACCTCGAGCACGAGATCGCAGCCCTCGGCCGCCTTCGCCGCGGCCTCGCGGAACCGGACCGGCAGCACTACCTGGTCGCGCAGCAGCTCGCCGAGGTCCTCGGCGCCGTGCAGTACCTCACCGGTCACGGTGGACACCACCGCCCCGCTGAGCCGGTCGAACCCGAACCCGGCCAGTTGCTCGGTCAGCGCCTCGGCGGCCGGTTCGACGGCGGGCGAGTGGAACGCGTGCGAGACGTTGATCCTCGTCGCGGTCACGTCGGCGGCCCGCGCCTTCGCGCACACCCTTTCCACCGCCTCGGCGGGGCCGGAGATCACGGTCTGCCTCGGCGCGTTGTACCCGGCGATCACCACGTCTTCGCCGTCGGCGAAGCGCTCCACGCCGTTCGGGTCGGTGGCCAGCCCGGCCATCGCCCCGTCGCCGTGGCTGGCGCTGGCCATCACCTTGCCGCGGATCGCGGCGAGCCGGAGCACCTGCGCCTCGTCCATCGCCCCGCCCCAGTGCAGCGCGACCAGCTCGCCGAGGCTGTGCCCGGCCGCGATGGCCGCCTCGATACCGAGCTCGCCGAGCACCCGCAACGCCGCGAGCGAGCCGGTGACGATGCGGGGCTGGGCCACCTCGGTCGCCACCTGGTCGCCGCCCTCGGGCAGGTTCGCGATCCGGAAGATGTCGTCGGCCGAGAGGAACCGGCGCCGCAGCGCGCCGGCGACACCCCGGCCAGAGCCCTGCCCGGGGAACAGGTACGCGATGCGCGGGGCACTCGTCCTGGCCGCGGCGAAGACGCCCTCACCGGCGGCGAAAACACTGGTCGCCCCTCCTTCGAGCGTGCTGAGCAAGCGGGTCAGCTTGCGCTCGGCCTCGTCCGGCGTGCTCGCCACGACCGCGGCCCGCGCGGCCCCGCCGGTCAGCGTGCCCGCCAGCGCCCCGGCCAGGTCGGTCAGCTCGGCCATCGCCAGCTTGCCGACGAACCCCGCCACCTTTTCGATCCGCTCGCGCAGCTCGGCGAGGTCGCCCGCGTCGAGCAGGAGCAGCTCCGCGTCCTGCCTTCCAGTGACCAGGTTCCTCGTGGTGTCGTCCAGTTCCACGCGCCGCGGCACGCCGGGGGCCTGCTCGACGGCGATATGCGAGTTGATCCCGCCGAAGCCCATCGCGGAGACCCCGGCCCGGACCGGCCGCTCGGCGGGCCACAGCCCCGCCTCGCGCGGCACGTACATCGCCGCCGACTCCGCCAGCAGCTGCGGGTGCGGGTCGACGTGGCCGGTGGCCGGTGGGATCACCTGGTGGTATACGGCCAGGGCCGCCTTGATCAACCCGGCGACCCCCGCCGCTGCCTTGGTGTGCCCGAAGTTTCCCTTGATGGTGCTGAGCGCGGCCGGTTCGGCGCTCGCGTCCGCGTCCCGGCGGGCCGACGAGAGCGCCTCGATCTCGGTGGCGTCGCCGACCGCGGTCCCGGTGCCGTGTCCCTCGAAATAGGACACCGTTTCCACGCCGTAGCCCGCGCGGCCGTAGGCCCGCGCCAGCGCGAGCCGGTGGCCGCCGACCTCCGGCCGTGTGATGCCGCCCTTGCCGTCCGAGGAGATTCCCCAGCCGGTGATCGAGGCGTAGATCCGCGCGCCCCTGGCGAGCGCGTCGCTCTCCCGCATCAGCACCAGCATCCCGGAACCCTCGCCAGGCCAGAAGCCGTTCGAGCCCCGGTCGTAGACCTTCATCTCGCCGGTGGCCAGCGCGCCGGTCTTGGCGAAGCCGATCACCTCGAACGGGTCGATCGAAAGGTCGACGCCACCGGCGAGCGCCACGTCCAGCTCACCGTCGGCCAGCGCGTTCGCCGCCGTCGCGACGGACAGCAGCGACGACGAGCACGCGCCGTCGACGGTGAACCCGCCGCCCTTGAAGTCGAAGTGGTTGCAGATCCGGCCCGCGATCGTGTTGGCGAGCCCACCGGCGAGCGTGTCCTCGTCGATCCCGGGGAACGGCGCCTTGTACCGCTGCTCCAGCTCGCCGAGGAACGTCGCCGTCTCGTCCTCACCCCAGCCCTTCTCGGCCAGCGCGGCGGCCACGGTCCGCCGGACGTAGGGCCAGCGCAGCCGCATGAGGTTGGCCCTGGAGAACTCGCCGGTAAGGGTGTTGCCCAGCACGACACCGGTCGACTCCCTCGGCAGTCCTTCGCCGCCGGGCAGTCCGGCGTCGGCCAGCGCCCTCGACGCCACCTCGAGCGCCAGCCAGTGGGTCAGGTCGGTGGAGCGGTACGTGCTCCCCGCGACCTTGTACCGCACCCGGTCGAACTCGAAGTCGCGCAGCACGGCCGCCTGCCGCGAGTAGAACCGGTCCGGGGCATCGGGATCGGGTGACCAGTAGTCCTGGCTGTTCATCCGTTCGTCCGGCAACCGCCGGAAAGCCCGGCGCCCCGCCAGCACGTTCTCCCACAGCTCACCCGGCGAGTTGGCGTCCGGATAGCACAGACCGACACCGACGATCGCGACCCGCTCGACACCCATCAGGACCACCACATTCCCGCCGTTCGCGCATCCCGTCCGCCACGACATACGGCCACCGTCCTGGCGTTCGCAAGAATGCGCGAAACGTCAAAGCTGCTCATGGACTACCTTTCATATCGTTCGAAACGCACGGCCTGTTGGCGACGCACGATTCGTGGCAGCTGGAACCCCGAGCGCGACGCTTTGCGATGACTCGCTGTTGACAGCATGCCCAGTAACCGTAAGAAACGTCTTCTCTGATAGTGCCCCGGCCGTGGCCGCGCAGGAACCGTGCGAGAATCGCTGTTGTCGCGGGCAGCAATCGAGAATACGCGGTCGCCGAGGCGTTCGGGAACGCTCACCGCGATGGACCGCTGGTCGGCGACCAGGTCGTCGGCACTGCGCGGGGTGGTGAAGAACCTGTGCGTCGGCCCGTCCACGGCGTCGCCCGGCCGCAGCAGGTCCTCGCGCCGGGCCGGGTCGTGCAGGGGCGTCGTACATCCGTGCCGTCATCCGCACCGGGTTTCGGAAGGCAGGATGGGTCGTCACGTCCTTCACCCGGTCGCCGTAGAGGTAGATCTCCCTGCCGTCACGGATGCTCTCGACGTACTCGTCGCCGGTCAGTGGCCCATTCATGTGGTCAAGCGTCACAGCACGGTTCTCACCAGGGCGTCTCCGACCGTGCGCTTCTCGTGCCGATCGCCCTGCCGGAAGCAGCCAGGGAGACGCACCGGTTCCGTGGGTGCTGCGAACGTGGTGCCACATAGGCCATTCGTCGACGATGGGACGCGGGACATGACAGACCTGGTGTCCGTTCTGGTGAGGGAGCTCGCCCGTGGCGGCGTACGGCAGGCGTTCGGCGTCGTCGGTGCGGGCAATTTCCTCGCCGTCGCCGGCCTGATCCGGCACGGCGTCGACTACGTGGCCGCCCGGCACGAAGGCGGGGCGATGGCGATGGCCGACGCCTCCTACCGGGCCACCGGCGAGACCGCGGTCTGCGCCACCACGCATGGAGCCGGTCTTTCCAACACCGCCACGGCGTTGAGCGAGGCGGTGAAACATCGCAGCTCCGTGATCGTCATCTGCGGCGATACGCTGACCGGCGGCCCACGCCCTTTCGACATGAACACGGCCGGATTCGCCGACGCGATCGGCGCCCGCGCGGTCCGCGTGACGGCAGGCGAGCCGGTGTGGCGGACGGCGGCACGGGCGCTGGCGCTCGCCCGCGACGGGGACGGCCCGGTGATGTTGTGCCTGCCTGCCGACCTGGCCTCCGCCGCATGTTCCGGCGAAGGGGAACCGGCGGTGGTGAGCGAGCCGGTCCGCCGGCCCGCACGCCAGCCGGCGGAAGTGGACGCCGTCCTGCACCGGCTCGCCACGGCGCGCAGGCCGCTGGTGCTCGCCGGGCTGGGTGCGTGGCGGTCGGGTGCGGCCAAGGTGTTGCAGGACCTCGCGGCGCGGGTCGGCGGGCTGCTGACGACGACGGGGATGGCGAACGGCCTGTTCGGCGACTCCCGGTGGTCCATCGGCGTGTGCGGCGGTTTCGCGTCCCCGGTGGCCGCGGACCTGATCGGGCAGGCCGACCTGGTGCTGGCCTTCGGTGCGTCGCTCGACGCCCTGACCCTGCACGGCGGCAGGCTGATCGACCCGGCGGCCACGGTAATCCGAGTAGACAGCGGCCCCCAACGAGAGGTGGCCCGTGTCAACCTGGAGATCGAGGCCGACGCCACAGACGCCGCGACCGCGCTGCTCGACGCCATCGACGCGGCCGAACTGGTGCGCACCGACTGGCGCGACGTGGCGGAGCCGATGCTGGCCGGAGTGGGGTGGGCACAGGAGCCGTACACGGACGTGAGCACGACCGAACGGATCGATCCGCGCACGCTGAGCTTGGAGCTCGCTGGAATCCTTCCCGCGGAACGGACGGTCGTGCTCGACGGAGGCCACTTCATCGCATGGCCCTTCATGTACTGGTCGATGCCGGATCCCGCGGCGACGATCTTCATCGGTTCGGCCTTCCAGACGATCGGTCTCGGGTTCGCCGGGGCGGTCGGGGCGGCCGCTGGCAGGGCCGACCGGCTGACCGTGGTCGCCCTTGGCGACGGCGGCGCGTTGATGGGGCTTCCCGACCCTGGAGACGCTGATCCGTTCCCGTCGTTCGGTCCTTGCCGTCGTCTACGACGATGCCGCCTACGGATTCGAGGTGCACCGTTACGGCGGCGCCGGGGCCGATCCCCGGACGATCGAGTTCCCCGACACGGATTTCGCCGGGGTGGCCGCCGCGTTCGGGGCCGAGGTCGCCACGGTACGCACCGTCGGCGACTGGCGGAGCTGCGGGCGGACGCGGATCGGCAAGCGAGGAGACGGCCGGGCCCGTGACCGGCAACCATAATCGACAGGCCATTACTGGAAGTGCCTGTCCTGATTTCGAGAGGACGTTCAATGACCGCGATTCATGAGGCCGAGGCGACCAGCGACGCCCTGGACGCTTACTACGGCGAGTTCACCGGCGAGAAGCAGAAGGAAGCCCTTGGCGTGCCGCTGCGGCTGGTCGAGGCGTGGTCGCGCAACGACGCGACCGACGTCGCGAAGGTGTTCACCGAAGAGGGTGTGATGCTGCTTCCCGGCGATGTCTACAAGCGTGGCCGCGAAGAGATCCAGGCTTTCATGGCGGCCGCTTATTCCGGTCCGTTCAAGGGAACGGGCGTAACGGGACGACCGGTCGATTTTCGGTTCGTCACCGACGACGTCGCCGTGTTCCGGACGCACGGCGGAATTCTCGCGCCCGGGGAGACCGAGATCGCGCCGGAACTGGCGGTGCTGTCGAGCTGGGTCGTCGTGAAGCGGGACGGCCAGTGGCAGCTCGCCGCCTACCAGAACAGCCCGCGTGGGGGCGGCGCGACCCTGCGCTGGTAATCCGCCGCGATCAGCAAACACCTGACAAGACTCGCTTGGAGGACGAACCAATGAGCAGCAACGCCGAAGCCCTCGTGGAGGGTGCGAAGAAGTGGGCGTCGCACTACGGCCCCTACCCCAACGGGGTCGAGGGTGCCGTGGTGACCGCGCAGCTGCGCGTACGGGCGGGGTGGGACGCGAACGACGCCGACGCCATCGCCGACCTGTTCGTCGACAACGGCAGCATGCTCGTGGGCGATGCCCAGCTGAGCAGCCGTGAGGAGATCCGCGCGTACCTGGCCGACGCCTTCGCCGGTGGTTTCCAGGGAACCCGGCTGACCGACGAGCCGAAGGAGGTCCGCCTGCTGACCGACTCGGTAGCGATCGCGGTCACCGAGGGAGGTGTCGTCAAGAAGGGCCAAGACGGCATCGAACCGGAAGAGCTGGCCCGCTCGCTGTGGGTGCTCGTCAAGAAGGACGGCGACTGGCGGGTCATGTCGAGGCAGACGAGCCCTGTCAAGAGTTAGGTGCGTGTGTCTCCTCGACCTCGATCGGGATTGAGGAGACATCCCCACAAAAGTGGCGGTCGGTGGCGTCACGTGGCGTCACCGCGAGCAAAGCGGCCCAGCCGTGGTGTCGGCTAGGACCGCGCCGCCATGTCTGGCCGGAACCGAGGCTGCACGTCAGAACCAACCAGGCACAGGAGATGCGATGTCAGCCGATTCCATTCGGGACCTGATCCGGACGAAATTCGGGGTGGAGATCACGATCAACGTGCTCTTCGACATCTCCACGGTCGCCGGTCCCGCGGCACTTGTCGACGCCACGCAGAGCACCGCGGCCTGAGAGACAAAGAGAACGCGATGACCGAACAGACCCGGCCGCTGACCGGCGCCGAATATCTTGAAAGTCTCCGCGACAGCCGCGAGATCTACCTCTATGGCGACCGAGTCAAGGACGTCACCGAACATCCCGCGTTCCGCAACCCGGCGCGCATGACGGCCCGGCTCTACGACGCACTGCACGACCCGGAGCATCGGGACGTGCTGACCACCGAAACCGACGCCGGCGGCCCCGGCGGCTACACGCACCGGTTTTTCACCACGCCGCACAGCGCGGCCGATCTGATCGCTGACCAACAGGCCATCGCCGCGTGGTCACGGCTGAGCTACGGCTGGATGGGCCGTGGTCCGGACTACAAGGCGTCGTTCCTCGGCACGCTCGGCGCGAACGCCGACTTCTACAACCCGTTCGCCGACAATGCGAAGCGCTGGTACCGGGAGTCACAGGAGAAGGTCCTGTACTGGAACCACGCCTTCGTACATCCGCCGGTGGACCGGCACCGGCCGCCGGACGAGGTCGCCGATGTGTTCGTGCACGTCGAGCGGGAGACCGACAGCGGTCTGGTGGTGAGCGGAGCGAAGGTCGTCGCGACGAACTCCGCGCTCACGCATTACAACTTCATCGCCCACACCGGGTTGCCCATCAAAGACCGCAAGTTCGCCATTGTCGCCACCGTGCCGATGAACGCCCCTGGCCAAAAACTGATCTGCCGCCAGTCGTACGCCGCCTCGGCCGCGCTGACCGGCAGCCCGTTCGACTACCCGCTGTCCTCGCGGCTGGACGAGAACGACAGCGTGCTGGTGCTGGACAAGGTGCTGATCCCGTGGGAAAACGTGTTCATCTATGGGGATACTGCCAAGGTCGGCATGTTTACCGGGTATTCCGGGTTCAACGAGCGCGCCATGTTTCACGGTTGTACGCGGCTCGCGGTGAAACTGGAGTTCATCGCCGGTCTGCTGGCCAAGGCGCTGGACATCACCGGGGTCTCCGATTTCCGCGGGGTACAGACGCGACTAGGGGAAGTGCTCGCTTGGCGCAATCTGTTCTGGGGGCTGTCCGACGCGGCAGCGCGGAACCCGGTGCCGTGGCGGGGTGGCGCCGTCCTGCCCAACCCGGACTACGCCATGGCTTACCGCTGGTTCTCCCAGGTCGGCTACGCGAGGATCAGGGAGATCGTGTTGCAAGATGTCGCGAGCGGACTGATCTACCTCAACTCCAGCGCGCAGGACTTCCACAACGATGACATCCGGCCGTACCTTGACAAGTACCTGCGCGGATCGAACGGGGTCGACGCCGTCGAGCGGGTAAAGGTGATGAAACTGCTCTGGGACACGGTCGGCACCGAATTCGGCGGCAGGCACGAACTCTACGAACGCAACTATACCGGTAACCACGAAAACACCAGGACCGAATTGCTTCGTGGGCAACTCGGCGACGGCAAGCTCGACGGCTATCGTGCTTTCGTCGACCGCTGTCTTGCCGAATATGACCTGAACGGCTGGCAGGTGCCGGACCTCGCCTCGTTCCCCGACATCGGCGCGGCAGGCCGCGCCGCACTTGGCTGACGTGATCATGTTTCGATGAAAGGACGGTCAGCACATGACAGCCGCCATGGACACCTCGGCGAACGACTATCCGCTTCCACCAGAGCCGGGCCTGACCGAGCACGAAGTCTTGGCCCGCGCCGAACGGATCGCCGAGACGCTCGTCGACCGACAGCAGGAGACGGAGGCCCGCGGATTCTATGCGCTCGACACGCATGAACTGCTGCGCAAATCCGGCTTCTACCGGCTACTGGTGCCACGGCGATACGGCGGCTACGAATTCGGTATTGACACTCACATGCAGGTGGTTGCCAGGCTCGCGCGGGGGTGCGCGTCGACGGCGTGGATGTACACCTTTGGCGCGTCCCACGCCCATATGATTGCTACTCTTTATGGCGAACAAGCGCAGAATGAGCTATTCGCGGGCGGTGACTTCATCTGCCCGGGAGTCATCGCGCCGGCCGGTTTCGCCGAGCCTGCCGAAGACGGCGGCTGGATCGTGGACGGCGTGTTCCGCTATGCCTCCGGCTCGCCCTACGCCACTCATTTCGTCGGCCAGACCTTCGTCGCGGGAGCGGAAGGAGAACCGCCCGAGCCGATGATGTTCATCGTGCCGAGGGACCAGTGGCGGCGGCTGGACGACTGGGGTTCCCAGCTTGGCCTGAAAGGCAGTGGCTCGTACAGCGTCAAAGTCGAGAAGGCGCATATCCCGGCGTACTACGCGCTGCCTGGTACGCATATGGGAATGGTCTCCGTCGTCGGGGGAACGCCGGGGCTTCGGTTGCATCGCAACACCTTGTACGGCGGCAGCGTGGTGGCCCCGTTCACCTTCCAGCTCGGCGCGCTGGCCGTGGGCATGGCCACCGCGGCGCTGGATGTCTACGCCGAGCTGACGCGGGAACGTCCGATCACGTATCCGCCGTTCGGACCGCGTGCTGAGGACCCGGATTTTCAGCTCCGTTACGGCGAAGCGGCTGGACGCATCGCGGCGGCACGGGCGGCGATGACGGACATGCTGAGGCAATGGCATGAGACGGCCGAGCAGGGGAATGTCCCACGTGAGGTGGAGCTCCGGATGTCGATCATCAGCCGCGAGGTCGTACGGATGGCGTGGAACACGGTATCCGACATTCTGTTTCCCACCGCCGGGACCAGCACCGTACGTGCGGGCGAACGGCTCGAGCGGATCTGGCGGGATATGTCGACCCTGCATACGCATGCCGGAGTGCACATCTATCTGGCCACCATCGCCCCCCGTGAACTCGCTCAACTGGAACTGGGCATCGCGAGCTGAACTCACAACACGCTATCGCCGAGATCAGGAGGAACCGGGTGCTCCGCAATTTGGTGCTGGACCATCAAATCCAGAAGTATGTGCGGGATGTTTCCCTTCGCGAAGACGACATCGCGCGTGAGCTGCGGGCGGCCACCATTCGGCTCTCGTTCGAGCACGGCATGTTGACTCCACCAGAGGAGGCGCAGTTGCTTGGCTTCCTCGTCCGGCTGACGGGGGCCACCACCGTCGTCGAGGTCGGGACGTTCACCGGGTACGGCACGCTGGCCATGGCCCGCGCCGTCCCCGCACATGGGCGCGTCATCACGTGCGACGTCAACGCGCAGTGGCCCGAGATCGGCCGCCCTTTCTGGGAACGGGCCGGGGTCGCCGACCGTATCCAGGTGGAAATCCGTCCCGCCGTCGAGACCTTGGACGTACTGCTTGCCGGCGGTGCCGCCGGCACTGTGGACTTCGCGTTCATCGACTGTAATAAAGAAAGCTATGCCGACTACTTCGAACGATGCCTTGAACTACTCCGGCCGGGCGGACTGCTTGTGCTGGACAACGTGCTCTGGTCAGGCAAGGTGGCGCGCCCCGACATCAGTGACCAGGAGACAGACTCACTCCGCGCGCTGAACGCCGCACTATGCGATGACGACCGGGTTGACCTGAGCATGCTGCCGGTCTTCGATGGTGTGACCCTGGCGTATAAGCGAGCCAACTACTCGCGCGCCGCAGCGTAGTCCGCAATAGTAGTTAAATTTGGTCAGGCACACCCCGCGGCCCGCGCCGGGTTTGTCGCCGACGGAACCCGGCCCGGACTTACTTCGGAGGAGGCCGTTGAGCTGCGCGAAGTCAAGAAGCGTAACCGGTTGCTGGAGCAGGAGAAGGTCGTCCTGCAGCGCGGCGGCGTATCTGGCGCAGGGTAACCTGCCGGGAAAATAGTCTTCCCGCTCGCCCGTGAGCTGGTGCCACCCGGCCGTCCGGCAGGCTCGCGGCGGCGCTGACCGAGGCCCTCGGACAGCCCAGTTCGCCCCGCTGCCAACCGTCGGTACCGAGCGCCCAAACCACCGAGCAGGGTCGGCTCGACGCGCTCCAGTCCTGCTCGATGCGCTCCCCGATCAGCACCGGTTTGCCCGCTTCGTCGACGGTCCCGCCGATGACCCTGTCGTCACCCAGCGCCGCCCGGTCGACGAGTCTCCAGTCGCCCGGTTCTCCGGTCACGACCACCGCGCCGGCCGCGGATCCGCCGGCCAGTAGCCACGTCCCGCCGGCTCTCAGCACCGTGGCGGTCTGGAGGTCGCGCCCGCGCCGAAGGAACCGGCCACGAGGATCTGAGCGCCCTCCGCCGCGACCGCCGTGGGCGCCCAATAACCGGGCGCGTCGTTCAGCAACTCGATCTCGCGCGCGGTGCGGCCCTCGTCCCCGGACACCCACGCGACCGGTCGGACCCGCCGGGAGCCTCATGGGTACCGACGCCGACCAGGTTCCGGCCCGCGCGGGCCAGCGCCACCGCCTTCCGGTCGAGCTCCGGACGGAAGAGCCGGACGACCTCACCGGAGCGGTCCCGTCGGTAGAACGACTAGCGCAAGGTCACTTTTGAGCATGCAGGAGCCCGCGGCCGTGTCAGACGTCGTGTCAGTTCGGGGTCAGGTTGGTGTCAGGGCCGCCCCTCAAGGTTCTCCCATGACCACCTCGGCGATCACCGCTACCGGCCTCCGGAAGGCCTACCAAGACAAAGTCGTCCTCGATGGGATCGATCTCGATGTTCCCTCGGGGAGCGTTTTCTCCCTCCTCGGGCCCAACGGGGCCGGGAAGACCACCACCGTCAACATCCTGACCACGCTCGCCCAAGCCGACGGCGGGACTGTGCGCGTTGCCGGGCATGACATCGACTCCGAGGCCAAGGCCGTCCGGAAGGCCATTGGCGTCACCGGGCAGTTCGCCGCCGTCGATGAGCTGCTCAGCGGGCAGGAAAACCTGCAGCTCATGGTCGATCTCAGCCCCGTCACGAACGGGAAGCGGGTCGTCGCGGACCTCCTCGAGCGCTTCGAACTCAGCGAGTCCGCGCAGAAGCCCGCCTCCACCTACTCCGGGGGCATGCGGCGGAAGCTCGACCTCGCCATGACGCTCGTCGGGGACCCGCGGATCATCTTCCTCGACGAGCCCACCACCGGCCTCGACCCGCGCAGCCGGCGCACCATGTGGTCCATCGTCAAGGACCTCGTCGCCGACGGCGTCACCATCTTCCTCACCACCCAGTACCTCGACGAAGCCGACCAGCTCGCCGACAAGATCGCCGTGCTCGACCGCGGGCGGCTGGTCGCCCAGGGCACGCCCGACGAACTCAAGCGCCAGATCCCCGGCACCCACGTCCGGCTCCGGTTCACCAGCGTCGCCGAGCTCGACGCGGCCGCGCGGGTCATCAGCGGCTCCACCCGCGACGACGAGTCGCTCACCCTGCGGGTTCCCGGCGACGGCGGCACGAAGTCGCTGCGGAACCTGCTCGACCGGCTCGACGAGTACGCCATCAACGCCGAAGAGTTTTCCGTCCACACCCCTGATCTCGACGACGTTTTCCTCGCCCTGACGGGCCACACCGTGTCCGACTCGGAGGTCGCAGCGAAATGAGCACCCACTCGACGGTCATGTTGCGCCGCAACTTCAAGCACATCGCCCGGAACCCGACCTCGGTGTTCAACGCGGTCCTGATGCCGATCGTGATCATGCTGATGTTCGTGTACATGCTGGGAGACGCCTTCGACGTCGGCGTGAACTACGTCGACTACGCGACGCCCGGCCTGATGCTGCTCGCCATCTGCTACGGCCTCGGGGCCACCGCGACGGCCGTGAACTCCGACATGACCAAGGGCATCATCAACCGGTTCAAGGTCATGGACGTCTCACGCGGGGCGGTGCTGACCGGGCACGTCGTCGCCAGCGTGCTGACGAACCTGGTCGCCATCGCGGCCCTCGTCGGGGTGGCGTTCGCACTGGGTTTCCGGCCGCACGCGAGTTTCCTCGACTGGCTCGGCGTGCTCGGCGTGGTGCTGCTGCTCGCCTTCGCGGCCGGCTGGCTCACCGTCGCTTTGGGACTGTTCGCGAAGTCGCCGGAGACGGCCGGCCTGGCTTCGGTGCCGCTGGTCATGCTGCCGTTCTTCAGCAGCGCGATCGCCCCGGCGGACAAGATGGGCCCGGGCCTGCGGCAGTTCGCGGAGTACCAGCCGTTCACGCCGATCATCGAAACCGTGCGCGGGCTGCTCAACGGCACGCCGTCGACCGGCTACGCGATCGCCGCGATCGCCTGGTGCGCCGGCATCGCCCTGGTCGGTTACCTCTGGGCCCGGTCGACGTTCAAGAAGCGAGCGTGACTTCGGCCAGCTCGCGCCAGTCCGCTCCCGTCCCCTCCTGAGTCGCCTCGGTGAACTTCGGGTCACCGAGGCGATTCCGCGTGGCCTGCTCGATCCGGGCGACGTCCGGCTGCGAACAGTCCGCCACTCCGCGCACGGCGGCGCTCGCCGCGAGCAGTCGCGCCGCCTGTTCGTACTCTTCGCGACGCAGGGCCAGGTCGGCGATCCCGACGAGCACCTGCGCGATCATCGGGGCGGTCCCTGTCTCGGACGCCGCCCGCAGAGCCGCGACGCGGTGATCGCGGGCTTCGCCGAGACCCTCGGCGAGGTAGCCGAGCAGGTCCTGGGTCGTCACCTGGATGTTCGCCCGCTCGGCGGCCGTGCCCAGCGTGGCCGTCGCGACGTCGAGCTGCCGGCGGGCCTGCACGGCGTCGCCGCTCCAGCGGGCCAGCTCCGCCTTCGCCAGGGCCAGCTCGGTCAGCGCCTCCGGCCAGGCGACCCCTTCCGCGAGCCGCTGCGCCTCGGCCATCGCCGACGCACTGGCTTCCTTTTCGCCCGACAGCCAGTACAGCTGGGCCTGCCGCGACCGCATCCGCACGACGTCCTCGATCGCGCCGACCTCGGTGACGACGACGATCGCTTGTTCGTAGTGTTCGCACGCGCCGGCGAACTCGCCGCGCATGGCGATCCGGTCGGCCAGCTCGGTCAGCGCGAACGACGTCCCCCACCGTTCGCCGAGCGCGCGGAACTCGGTCAGCGCCGCCTCGAGGAAGGCGTCCGCCTCCTGCCCGGCGCCGCCGAGCTGGATCCGCATCTTGCCGAGCTGCAGCCGGGCGAGGCCGCGGACCCACGGGTCGTCGTCGGCGAGCAGGGGTTCCCACGCGGGCAGGAAGGCGTCCGGCGCCTGCAGCATGCGTTCCAGCGCGGCGACCAGCGACACCGCGGGGTGCGGGCGCTCCACCCGGCCGCTGAGCTCGTGGACCTGGTGGATCCAGTCCGCCGCCTGGAACTGGTCGCTTTCCCGGCCGGACGTCAGGAAGCCCGTGACGAACGCGTACACCGTGGCGCGGACTTCGTCGGGCACTTCGCCGGGCACGGCGGTGGCCGCCATGAGCAGCTCGTTGCCCTCGGTCTTGTGGCCGGCGAGCCACCAGTACCAGCCCGCGGCCGCGGCGAGCCGCATCGCCCCGGTCGCCTCGCCGGCCGCGAGGGCCCCGCGCATCGCGGCGACGATGTTGTCGTGTTCGGCGTCGAGGGTCGCGAGCCACTTCAGCTGATCGGCCCGGCGCAGGTGCGGCTCCGCTGTTTCGGCGAGCTCGGTGAAGTACGCGAGGTGCGCCTGACGCGCCGAGTCGGTGTCCCCGGCTTCGGCGAGCCGCTGCGCCGCGTACTCCTTGATCGTGCCGAGCATCCGGTAGCGCGGTGCCTGGTCGCCTTCGGTGACCACCAGCGACTTCTCGGCCAGCGCGGTCAGCAGCTCCTCGGCCGCGTCGCTCGCGCAGACCCGCTCGGCCGCTTCCAGACTCGCGCCACCGGCGAACACCGAAAGCCGGCACAGGACGACGCGTTCGTCTTCGGAGAGCAGTTCCCAGCTCCAGTCGATCACCGCGCGCAGCGTCCGGTGCCGCGGCAGCGCGGTGCGGCTGCCGCCGGTCAGCAGGCGGAACCGGTCGTCGAGCCGGTTGGCGAGCTGCTCGAGCGACATCGTGCGCAGCCGGGCCGCGGCGAGCTCGATGGCCAGCGGCATCCCGTCGAGGGCGCGGCAGACGCGGGCCAGCGTCGGGGCGTCGGCCACCAGGTCCGTGCGCACCGCTTGAGCCCGGTCTCGCAGGAGCCGGACGGCCGGCGCGGACTCGATCTTGTCCGGGTCGGCGTCCTCCGCGGGCAGAACCAGCGGCGCGACCGGCCACAGTGCCTCACCGGTGATGCCGAGGGGTTCCCGGCTGGTCGCGAGGATCCGCAGCCGGCGGCACTCGCCGAGCAGCCGGTGGGCGAAGGCCGCCGCGGACTCGATCACGTGCTCGCAGTTGTCCAGGACCAGCACCAGGTCGCGGTCGCGCAACGCGGCGATGACCCGGTCGGTGGGTTCGGTCTCCGGCGCGTCGCCGAGCAGCGCGTCGCGCAGCTTGAGCGCGGCGAGCGTCGCTTGGGCCACGTCACCTTCGGTGGGGGCGAGTTCCACCAGCCAGGCGCCGTCCGGGACGTCGCCGAGCAGCGTGCGCGCGGTTTCCGTGGCCAGCCGGGTCTTGCCCGAGCCGCCCGGTCCGACCAGCGTGGTGAGCCGGTGCTCGGTGACGAGGCCGCGGACCGCCGCGATGTCGTCCTCCTTGCCGACGTAGCTGGTCAGCTCGGCGCGCAGGTTCGTCTTCCGGGGCTCTTCCCGCCGGACCAGCTCGCCTCGCAGCAGCGCGACGTGCAGGGTGGCCAGCTCCGGCGAGGGGTCGACGCCCAGCTCGTCGGCCAGGGTTTCGCGCGTGCGCTCGTAGACGCGCAGAGCGTCGGTGTCCCGTCCGGTCGCGACGAGACCGCGCATCAACGCGCCGACGAGCCGTTCCCGGACCGGGTGGGCGGCCACCAGGTCGGTGAGCTCGGTGACGACGCCCTGGCCGAAGTCGGTCTCGGCGTCGAAGCGATCCTCGAGGGCGGCCAGCCGGAGTCCTTCGAGCCGGGTGACCGCGGCGTCGAACGCGGCGCTCTCGGTCAGGCCGACGTCCTGCATGGCCGCGCCGCGCCACAACGCCAGGGCCTCGCGCAGCCGCCGAGGGTCGTCGCCGGCCTGGCCGACGAGCCGTTCGAACCGCGCGGCGTCGACGTCTTCGGGAGCCACGGCGAGCCGGTAACCGTTCGGGTGGCCTTCGACCGAGCCTTCCGGCAGCACCTTGCGCAGCCGGGAAACCAGTCGCTGCAACGCGTTCGCGGCATCGGCGGGCAACTGCTCGCCCCAGATCCAGTCGACGAGCGCCGTCTTCTGGACGATGTGGCCCGGCTCGAGCGCGAGGGCGATCAGCAGCCCGCGCAGCCGCGCACCCGGCACGTCGGCGAGTACGCCGTCGTCCGCGCGAACCTCGAATGGACCCAGCATCCCGATCTGCACCCGGCCAAGTCTGCCATGGGGCGGTGTCCGGGCCGTGTCAGCGCCGTGTCAGGCCCTTCGGCGACCGTGATGGCAGCAAACCACCACGGAAGGAACGTCCGATGAGCGAGACGGCCGACATCCCGCAGGGTCTCCCCATGGAGCGGGACGCGGGCCCCTTCGACCCGCCCCGCGAGATCACCGCGCTGCGCCAGGCGCGCCCGGTCAGCCCGATGGTCTTCCCGGACGGGCACGAGGGCTGGCTCGTCACCGGCTACGACGAGGTGCGCGAGATGATGGCCGACACGCGGTTCAGCTCGCGGCTGGACCTCGACGTCGTCCACGTGCCGTACGAGACGCCCGGCATGCCCGTCGCCACCGAACCGTCCCCGCAGCTGCCGGGCATGTTCATCGCAATGGACCCGCCGGACCACGGCCGGCTGCGCAAGCGGCTCACCGGCGCCTTCACCGTGAAGCGGATGAAGCAGCTCGAAGCGCACATCGCCGAGATCGTCGAGCAGCAGCTGGACCACCTGGCGCGCCTCGCGCCGCCGGTCGACCTGGTGAAGGAGTTCGCGCTCCCGGTGCCGTCGCTGGTGATCTGCGAACTGCTCGGCGTCGCCTACGAGGACCGGGAGAGCTTCCAGGCCAGCTCGGCCCAGTTCATGGTCCGGGACCAGACGCTCGAAGAGAAGATGGGTGCGTACATCGCGCTGAACACGTATCTGTCCGAACTGGTCACGCGCAAGCGGGCCGAGCCCGGCGAGGACATCCTGTCCGACCTGGCGAGCCACGACGACCTCACGATCGAGGAGCTGACCGGGGCCGCCTTCCTGCTGCTGCTCGCGGGGCACGAGACCACGGCCAACATGCTGTCCCTGGGGACTTTCGCGTTGCTGGAGCACCCGGCCGAGCGTGCCGCGCTCGTTGCCGACCCGGCGTTGCTGCCGGGTGCGGTGGAGGAGCTGCTGCGGTACCTGTCCGTCGCCGACATCTTCTTCCGTTACGCGACGGAAGACCTTTCGTTGGGTGGCGAAACGATTGCGAAGGGGGCGACGGTCGTCGTTTCGCTGCTGGCCGCCAACCGCGACCCGCGGCGCTTCTCGGATCCGGACGCCTTCGACATCCGCCGGAACGCGCGGGGTCTGCTGTCCTTCGGGCACGGTGTCCACCAGTGCCTGGGGCAGCAGCTGGCGCGGATCGAGATGCGCGCCGGGTTCGAGGGCCTGCTGCGGCGGTTTCCGACGTTGCGGCTCGCCGTTCCGGCCGGGGAGGTGAAGTTGCGGACCGACATGAACATCTACGGGGTGCACGAGCTGCCGGTCACCTGGTAGGGCTCACGAACGCGTGCGGGCTCGCATCCACAACACGACGTCGAGGCAGCGCAGCAAGCTGATGTCTTCGATCCCACCGGCCTCCATGCGCAGATCGGCCAGTGCCGACGCTCTCGTCGAGTCCGTGTGGAACCAGCTCCACAGGCACTGCCACTCACTGCGCGGCGCTTTCAGCACCGTCTTGACCCGGCTGTCGTACACCGGGAACAGGCGGGGGCGCTTGCGGGCCAGGAGCTTGGACGCCGTCACCGGGCGGTGGTTGCCGCCGCAGCTGCGGAACAGCTCCCACAACCGGAACGCCGGTGAGCCCTTTTCGTACGTGGACCAGGACATCGAATGCATCGAGAGGTTCACCGGGATCTGCTCGAGCAGGCTCCGGATCTGGTACGCGTAGGTGATCGTCGTGTCGATCGCGACGTCGGCGAGGCTGGTGATGCTGAGGAAGTTGAGCGCCAGGACGTCGGCTTCCGTCACCGTGTTCGCGACGTCCGGGCGGTCGCCGCCGCCGGCGAAGCGTTCGAACCAGCGGCCGGTGTAACGGGCCGCCGAGCGTTGGTCGAAGTAGCGCCGCAGGGCGGCCAACGACTCTTCGCGGTGCTCGCCCCGGACGCATTCGTCCAGGACGTGGTGCTGGTGGGCGTAGTCGATCATGTCGAGCGCTCCCTCATCGCCGACGGTGGTCAGATGAGGGTCGCGCTCGTGAGCTTGGCCGTTACGACAGCGTTTTCAGCCAGTTTCCCACCACGCCGAAGTACGTCGGCGCGTTCGGGGCGTAGTTGATCGCGTGGCCGTAGCCGTTCAGGATGTACGTCTGCAGCTGCGAAGTGCCGAAGAACGGTGCTTCGGACGCCCGCAACGCCTGCGGAGACGAACAGTCGCTGCCCAGGATCCCGCAGAAGTTCGGGTCGTTGCCGACCACCAGCAGGACCGGGGCCGTGATCCGCTGCGACGCCGGGGTGATCACCGTCGTCAGCGTCAGGCTGTCCACCGCCTCGGTCGCCGCGAACACGTCCTTTGTGGACTCGTCGTAGGCGATCGCGCCGCTGTCGTACGGGCCTGGGGTGTGGAAGGCCGCGTAGCGGGTGCCCGGGTCGGTGGTCAGGTAACCCGCGTCGCGACCGGGCACGGCCGGATCCAGCGGGGCCGGGATCATCTGGGCCAGCGTGGGGACCACCGACACCAGGTTCATCCGGTGCGTCATGCCGGTGACGAGCACGCCGTCGACGTCGCGGTAGCGGCCCGCCTCGACCATCGCCATCGCCGAGCCGATCGAGTGGCCGCCGATGACCACCTTCGCGAACCGCGGGCGCACCGCTTGGACCACGGCGTGCGCCGCGGTCGCCTGGACGGACGCGCTCAGCAACGCGCTCAACGGTTTCGAGCTCTGCCCGGTGCCGAGGCGGTCGAGGGCGAGCGTCGCGATCCCCGACTGGTTCACCGCCCGGCGGAACGACCGGGTCTCCGGCGTGTAGCCGATGTCCCAATAGGACGCGTTGTACGTGCCGCCGGGAATCAGGACCACCACGGTCGACGCGCCGGCCGGGGTGCACAGACGGCCGTGCGTCGTCTGCGGCAGGAGCGCCACCGTGACGGGGACGTACAAGTCCTCGCAGGTCGTCGCCGCCTGGGCCGGGGCGGGCACGAACAGAGTGGCCGCGAGCAGCACGAAGACAGCACAAATTCGGCGTAGCACGGGGAAAGACCTCCAACTAGCGACGGGGGACAACCGTCATGGGCAGGCTGTCCGGGTAGGCGGCGGAGGTGAACTTCACGCGCACCGGCCGGCCCGGGACCGGGACCAGCCGCCAGCGCGCGGCCACCGTCGCCACCGTGATGACGATTTCGTTCTGGGCGAAGCGGTTTCCGATGCACTGCCGCCCGCCCGCGCCGAACGGGATGAACGCGCCCTTGGGCAGCAGCGCCGCCCGCTCGGGGGCCCAGCGATCGGGGTCGAACCGGTCCGGGTCGGGGAACGACGCGGGGTCGTGGTGCAGGGCGTGCGGGCTGACGATGACCTCGGCGCCCGCCGGGATCCGCGTGCCGCCGAGATCGACCTCCTCGAGCGTGCGGCGCATCAGCATCCAGAGCGGGTAGCAGCGCAGCACCTCGTCGACCACCTGCCGGACGTAGGTCAGCCGGGCGATGTCGTCGATGGTGACCGGACGGCCGTCCAGCACCTCGTCGACTTCGGCGTGCACCCGCGCCTCGACGTCGGCGTGCCGGCCGAGTTCGTGGAACGTCCAGGACAGCGCCAGCGCGGTCGTCTCGATGCCCGCGGTGAGCAGGGTGAGCACCTCGTCCCGCGCCTGCTCGTCGGTCATGCCGGCCAGCAGGAGCATGGAAAGCAGGTCGCCGCGGTCGACGCTCTCGGTGCGCCAGTCGCGGATGACCTCGACGACGATTTCCTGCATCCGCCGGATGGCCTCGTCGAACCGCCGGTTGCCGGGCACCGGCAGGTTTTCGACGAACTTCGGGGACAACGCGCGAATCATTCCCTGCTGGATGATGAGGTAAATCGACCGGCGAGCTTCCTCGACCGCCGCTTTCCCGATTTCCGTGGAGAACAGGGCTTCCCCGACGATCGTCACGGCGAGGCCCTGCAGGTCTTCGTCGAGCGGCCGCACTTCGCCCGGCCGCCACGAGTCGCTGAGCTCCGCCGCCGCGCGCGCCATGGTCCCGGCGTAGGCGGCCAGGCGGTCTCGGTGGAACGCCGGCTGCATCAGCCGTCGCTGCCGGAGGTGGAAGTCACCGTTCGAAAGCACCAAGCCATTTCCGACGAACGGCTTGAACTTGTCGAACATGACGCCCTTGCGGAACTTCGGCCCCGCCGTGACCAGCACTTCGTGCGCCAACCGTGGACTGGTGACGAAGTAGGCCGGCATCGGGCCGAGGTGGATTTTGACGATTTCTCCGTGTTCGTGCAAGGAATCGGTGAATGCGGAGCGTTGCCGCAGCAGTGCCGGAGTGTGCCCGACAAAAGGCCACCGGCCCGGGGCCACGGGGACGCTCATGTGGACTCCTCGTTTACGCCATTGTGTGGATTCCCCAAGGAGACGGCCTACGGTAGGCGCGTCCGGCCGAAGGGGACAGTGCCCGATCGGGTGGTGTGTGCTCACGCGGATGGCGCAGTCGCCGGGTCATCGGGAATCGCTAAGCTCTTTCCGTTCCGACACGGCTGAGAAGGTGTTTTCCGTGACACGATCACCGGAATGGGTTCCACCGGGTGTCGATATCTCCGTGCCCAGCATGGCGCGCACTTACGACTTCATGCTCGGCGGCGGGCACAACTTCGCCGTCGATCGCGCGGTGGGCGAGCAGATCGAGCACGCGATGCCCGGGCTGCGCGACGCCGCGCGCGTGAATCGCGCGTTCCTCGGGCGCGCGGTGCGGTTCATGACCGGCCACGGGATCCGGCAGTTCCTCGACCTCGGCTCCGGTATCCCCACGGTGGCGAACGTCCACGAGGTCGCCCAGCAGCAGGATCCGGACTGCCGGGTGGTGTACGTCGACCGCGACCCGGTGGCCGTCGCGCACAGCGAGCTCCTGCTGTCCGGCAACGATCGTGCAGCGATTGTACAGGCCGATATGCGGGACCCGGAAAAGATTTTCGATGCACCGCCGGTGCGCAGTTTGCTGGACTTCGAAAAACCGGTCGGATTGCTGATGCTGTTGATGTTGCACTGGCTCCCGGACGAATCGGATCCGCTCGACCTCGTCACGCGCTACAGTTCGGCGCTGGCGCCGGGGAGTTTTCTCGCGATCACGCACGTGACCGGCGACCACCAGGGCGAAAACCTCGAAGACGCGACCGAAGTGATCAAAGAAAGCCGGAGTCCCGACCAGGTGACACTGCGAACGCACGACCAGGTTTCCGCGCTCTTCGCCGGATTCGAAATCGTCGAACCGGGGCTGGTGGGCTGCGGCGAATGGCGGCCGGCCGGGCCGGCGGACATCTCCGCGGCGGCCGAGATGAACATGCTGGTCTACGCCGGAATCGGCCGTAAGAGCTGAGCGGGTAAAAACGAATGCCGATGATCGACGAAGTACCGGAGCGGCCCGCGGGTCCCGGCCCGGAACGCGCGCGGACCGTGCTCGCGCGGAAATGGGCGTACCTGCTCAGCGGCGTGACCGTGGTTTCGCTGAGCCGGGAGCTGCTCGACGAAGAACTGCGCGGAATGCTCGACACGCTGGTCGGGTCGTTGTGCGGAGCGTCCGCGGACACCGCGCCCGCCGAGCGGATCGGGGCGCGGCTGGTCGGGCTCGGCTACGTCGGCGAGCCGGGCCTGCGGTGCACCCTCGACGTCCTCGGGAAGGGCCTGCCGGGGCTGCCCGAACTGCAGCCGGTGGACCGCTTCGCCGAGCGGATCGCGCTGACGCTGGGCGCGCTCTCGTGCGGCTTCCTCATCGCGCACGAGCGCAGTGTCCTGGACCAGCAGGAGATCATGCACCTCTCGCTGCTCAAGGCGGTGCGCGACGCGCAGTGGAACCTCAAGCAGAGCGAGGCGCGCTTCGAAGAGGTCGTGACGTCGTCCGCGAGCGGTATCGCGCTGGTCGCGCTCGACGGCCGGATCGTGCGCGCGAACGCCGCGCTGGCCGAGATGCTCGGGCACCCGCCCGGCGAGCTGGCCGGGACGCTGCTGGACGACCACGTGCACCCGGACACCGCCGAGGTCCTCCGCGAGGCGATGGCGGCGCTGGCCGGCGGCGGCCGGGAGCGGGTCCGGCAGTCCCAGCGGCTGCTGCGCAAGGACGGCGACGTCGCGCGCATCTCGCTCACCGCGTCGCTGCTGCGCGACGCCGAAGACCGGCCCGGCCACTTCGTCGTCGTGGTCGAGGACGGCACCGAGCTGATGCTGCTGCAGGGCGAGCTGAGCCGCCAGGCCCTGCACGACGTGCTGACCGGCCTGCCGAACCGCCAGTACTTCGGCACCCACCTCGAAGCGGCGCTGCGGCGCGCCGACCCGGAGTACGGGGTCACGCTCTTCCACGTCGACCTCGACGCGTTCGGCATGGTCTGCAACAGCCTCGGCCGCCGCGTCGGCGAGCAGCTGCTGATGCACTTCGCCCAGCGGCTGAAGGCGGTCATGGCGCGCGAGCGGGCCATGATCGCGCGGTTCCACGCCGACGAGTTCGGCATCCTCGTCGAGAACTCGGCGACCACGCCGGACATCGACTCCATCGTGCGGGCGATCAACGACGAGCTCGCCGAGCCGTTCTTCGTCGACGGCCACGGGCTCGCGCTGTCGGCCAGCGCGGGCGTGGTCCACCGGCCCGGCAAGGGCGTCGACCCCGCGGAACTGCTGCGCGCGGCCGACCAGACGCTGCGGCGCGCCAAGCTGCACCGCCGTGGACAGTGGAAGGTGTTCGACCGCGACGCCGACGCCCGGGACCGGCGGACGCAGGCGCTGGCCGTCGGCATGGCCGGCGCCTGGGAGAACGGCCGGATCGACGTGCGTTACCGGCCGCTGGCGCGGCTGGCGGACGGCGAAGCCGCCGGGTTCGAGGCCCGCCTGCACTGGGACCGGCCGGACGAGCGGCCGCTGGCGCACGAAAGCTGCGCGGAGCTCGCCGAGTCGACCGGGCTCGTGCTGCCACTCGGCGACTGGCTGCTGCGCGCGGCGGGCCGGCAGGGCGAATGGTGGCGGCAGCGCGCGGGTTCCCGGCTGCCGGTGGTCGCCGGGCTGACCGGGCACCAGATGGCCGACGATGCCCTCGGCACGCGCGTGACGCGGATGCTCGCGGACACCGGCCTGCCGCCGGACCAGCTGATGCTCGGCGTCCCGGTCGGCGCGCTGCCGGTGTCCGGCGTCGTCGAGAACATGACCGCGCTGGCCGACCTCGGGGTCCGCGTCATGCTCGACGAGTTCGGGCTCGGGCCGGAAGACCTGCGGGCGGTCGAGGCCCTGCCGGTCGACATCGTCCGCGTCGACCGCCGGCTCGCCGAGTGGCAGGCGTGGTCGGACTCGACGTTCCTGGGCGCGCTGGTGCCGCTGGTCCGGCAGGTCGGCGCCACGCTGGTCGTCGACGGGATCCACACCGAGGACCAGGCGAGCTGGTGGGGCACGGCCGGCGCGGAGCTGGGCACGGGCGATTACTTCGGCGCCGCCAGGCCGCCTGGTGAGCTCGCGGGCAGCTTCGCCTGAGCCGGCCAGCGGGTCAGGCCGACGGCGGCCAGCACGATCACCATGCCGCCGACGACCCGGGGTGTCAGCGGCTCGCCGAGAACGAGCGCGCCGAGCGCGACCGACACCACCGGGAGCAGGTAGCCGACCGTCGCCGCGGCCGTCGGGCCTTCGTCGGTCAGCACCCGGTAGTTGAGGTAGAACGTGATGCCGGTCCCGAAGACGCCGAGGATCACGACCGCCACCAGCGCGGTCGGGTTCAGGTGCGGGGCCGTGCCGGACACGGGCAGGGCCAGTGCGGTCAGCGCCGTCGCCGTCGTCAGCTGGGCGGCCGACAGCGCGAGCGGCGCGCCGCCGGGTGGCAGTTTCCTGGCCATGTAGGCGAAGGCGATCGCGTAGCTGAGCCCGGCACCGAGCAGCGCGAGCGCGCCGCCGCTCAGCAGACCGGCCTGCTGCCACGGCGCGAAGATCACCAGCACGCCGGCGAAACCCAGGACCAGCCCGAGCAACCGGACCGGGCCGAGGCGGCGGTCCGTGCCGAGCAGGACGCCGATCAGCAGGGACCACAACGGGGTCGTCGCGTTCATGACGCCCGCGACGCCGGAGTCCACCGTGCGTTCACCGATCCCGAAGAGCGCGAACGGCAGGGCGTTGCAGAAGAACGCGGCGACGACCAGCCGGCCCCACGTCCGGCGGTCGCGCGGCAGGCGCTGGCCGGTCGCGAAGGCCATGGCCAGCAGCGTCAGCGCGCCGAGCGCGCAGCGGACCAGCGTGAGGTGGACGGGGCTCAGCCCGGTCAGGGCCAGCTTGATCCACAGGAAGCCCGAGCCCCACAGAAGAGCCAATACCGCGATGCGCACCCATCCAGTCACGCTGTCCACCGTGCCGAAGATGATCTGTCAGGACAAGTGAAGAGTTCTGGGGTCATCGTTAAGGCTTGCTACAGCTTCCGGTCGCCAGAGCCGATCGCCGAGCAGAGCCAGTGCCGCGGGTAGCAGCACGCCGCGCACGAGCGTCGCGTCGAGCAGGATCGCGAACGCCATGCCGAGCCCGAGCATCTTGTACTCGATCGCCGCGAGGCTCAGGAAGATGCTGAACACGCCGGTCATGATCAGCGCGGCGCTGGTCACGACGCCGGAGCTGCGCGCGGTGCCTTCGACGATCGCCGCCCGCGCGTCACTGCCGGCCCGCCGTCGTTCACGGATCCGGCTGAGGATGAACACGTGGTAGTCCGTGCTCAGTCCGAACAACAGCACGAAGAGGAACATCGGGAGCCAGCCCAGCACGCCGCCGTAGGGCGTGAAACCCAGTAGTGGCGCGAGAAAGCCGTCTTGGAACACGAGCGTGAGCACGCCGTACGCCGCGCCGACCGAGAGCAGGTTGAGCAGGATCGACACCGCCGGCACCGCGACCGACCGGAACACGACGAGCAGCAGCACGAACGCGAGCAGCAGGATGAACCCGAAGACGTACGGCGCTCGCGCGAGCACCTGCGCGGTGAAGTCGTACGCCTCCGCGGTCCGGCCCGCCACGGCGTATCCGACGCCGTCGAGCCGGCCGATGGTCTGGGGCAGCAGAGTTTCCCGCAACTTCGTGAGCGTGCGGCTTGCCGTCTCGTCATTACCGTTGCCGCCCAACGGGATCCGGACGACGAGGGACTGGTCCACCGGGACGATGACAACCGGTTTCGGGGTGCCCGCCGTGAGTTCGCCGATGGCCCGGCGGACGGCCGGCGTGTCGACCGGGTCGCCGTTTTCGTTCCACAGGACGACGTGCGCGGGCATCGTCACGCCGGGAAACGCTTCCTGGACGCGCGCGGCCGCGTCGATCACCGGGATGCTGCGCGGCAGGCTCTCGGTCGGTGCCGGGTCCTGCAGGCGGATCCCGAAGGCGGGCAACGTGAGCAGGATCAGCAACGCGGCCGCGATTCCGCTCCACAGCGCGGGTCGCCGGGTGACGACCCCGGCGACCGCCGCCCAGAACCGCGAGCGCGTCGGGCGGTTGCCGAGCCAGGGGATCCGGCCGCGGTCGACCCGGTGCCCGAGCAGCGAGAGTGTCGCGGGAAGTACTGTCACCGCGGCCAGGACGGCCAGGCCGACGACGAGGATCGTGCTCACCGTAAGGCCGCGGAGGTTGTCGAGGCCGGTGAACAGCAGGCCGGTGACGCACAGCACGACGGTCAGCCCCGACACGACGATCACGTGCCCGGACGTCCGCGCGGCGATCCGGATCGACTCGTCCACGCCGTGGGCGCGTTCTTCTCTGGCCCGGCGCAGGAAGAACAGCGAATAGTCGACGCCGACCGCCATGCCGATGAGGAGCGTCATCGCGGAAGTGGCGCTGTTGACGGGGATCCAGTTGTCCACAAGGGACAGGAAGCCGAAGGTGGCGAACACCGTCGTGCCGGCGAGCAGCACCGGGACCGCGGCCGCGACCAGCGAGCCGAACACGACCAGCAGGATCAGCACGGTGATCGGCAGCGAACGGGTTTCGGAGCGCTTGATGTCCTCTTTGATGCTCTGGTCGACCGCTCCGGACACGCTGAGGTCGCCGGCCTGGGCCAGGTGGACGTCCGGGTGCCGGGCGGCGACCGTCTCGACGGCCGCGGTCGCCTTCGCGAGGTTCGAGCGGATTTCCGTGCCTGTGCCGGTGATCCGGAAGGTGACCAGGCCGGCTTTGCCGTTGGCGGAGACCTGGGCGGGGTCGTCGAGCGGGGAGCGGATGTCCGCGGCCGCGCCGGACGTCGTCAACGTCGTCACCAGGTCGGTGACGGCCGGGGAATCCCGTGGTACCAGGACGTTTTCCCAGAACGGTTCGCGGGTGGACTGGTGGTCGAGGACGGCTTGGCCGGTCCCGGCGTCGCCGGCGGGGCTGGAGCGCGCGTCGGTGCCGGGAGCGAACGTGCCGACGACCCAGGCGAGCGCGACGAGCGCCAGCCAGCCGAAGATCGCCGCGGCGCGGTGGCGCAGCGACCAGTTGGTGACGCGTTCGACCACGGGCGTGCCTGCAGGCAGCATGAACTAAAGTCCTTCCGTGAAGGAGTGATCCGATGAGAGCTCGCCTTCGGGCGAGTGGGTGCTTCTTCTTCCTGGGCCGCCGAGTTGCCGCTCGGCGGTCCAGGGCCTCAGGTCAGTCGACCTCCTTGAGCACGTGTTCGATGGATCGCAGCCGGTCCTGGACGTCCTGCAGCCGCCGTTCGGTTTCCTCCTGCGTCCGGACGGCTTTTTCGGCCAGCGAACGGTATTCGTGCTCGCGCGCGAGTGCGGCCTTGGCGCGCCAGGTCGAGGCCAGCTGCACGATCGCGATCGACAGCACGACGGTGATCAGGACGAAGACCCCGGTCACGCCGATGATCTCCTGCCACTGGTGCCAGTTCATGTCCGTCCCTCCTCGCCGTCCCGCTGGACGGAATCCGGTGTGGTCAGCGTCGGCACGGCGGCCGCGATGGTTTCGGGTGTGAGCACGACGGAGAACGGCGTGAGCTCGTAGAACCGCAGTGTCTTGCCGTCTTCGCCGACCTCGAAGCTGGCCTCGACCAGGCCCGCGGCTTCGAGCTTGCGCAGGTGGACCTGCAGCAGCGCGCGGCTGATCCGCAGCTCGCGCGCGAGCTTGCTGACGTAGGTGCGCTCGGCGCGCAGGGCGGCGACGATCCGCAGCCGGTGCGGGTTGCCGAGGGCACCCAGCTGCCGCAGGAGCTCGTCGCCCGTGGTCCACATGCCAACAAAAGTTAGCAGGTCCTCGGCCGAGGGGGTATCAGGGTGATCCCTGAGGGTTCGGCAACGTCATGAAAGGGTCGTTCAGGTCGTCGGACGCGCTGAAAGAGTCGTTCATGACGTTCGGCCGGGGGAAGCTCAGCGCAGGGCCTTCAGGCGGCGGGTCAACGCCGACGGGTCCAGGTTCGCGCGCGTGCCGGCGTCGTGGCCATCCAAGTAGCCGCTGCCGGACAGGCGCCTTGGCGCGGCCGAACGCAAGCCGCCGTACTCGGAGTCGAACGCGTGCTGCACCAGCTGCGCGCGGTCGCGGACGACCAGCTCGGCCGATCGCTCGCCCGGCGCCGCCGTGCGGACCGCTTCCTGCTCGGCGTTGGACAGCCGCTCGTGCACGGCGCGGGCGAAGCCGTGCAGCCACGTGCGGCGGTAGGCGGCGAGCGACTCGCCCGGGAAGAAGCCGTCCGGCCGGACGCGCGTCAGCTGCGTGCTCGCCTGCAGCAGCAGGCTGGTGAACAGCAGCTCGACCCGGCCGAGGTCGGAGCGGTAGCCGAACACCGTGACGCTGTCGACCTTCTGGCCGAAGCGGTGCAGCAGCGTCCGGCAGCGCAGCGGGTAGGCGACCGAGGTCAGCAGGCTCGCCTTGTCGCGGCTGTAGGGGTCGTTCATCGGGATCTTCAGCGTGCCGATCTCGTCCGAACCGGCCCCGGACGCGGCGAGCATCGCCTGGTCGATCCCGTAGCGCGCGACCAGCTCGGCGGCCTTCTGGTTGTAGGCCTCGGCCTCCGCCTCGGTGACCGCCGGGTCCTCGGCCTTGGCCAGCAGCTTGCGGATGCGCTCGAGCTGCGGGTCTGACTCGGTCATGGGAGGCAGGGTATTCGATCAGGTGTTCGGACGCGCGCACCGGGTGCGCGTGTCGCCCGGCGACACGAGCCCGGTTTCGTACGCCACGACGACCGCCTGCGCCCGGCTCGAAATGCCCAGTTTCGCCATCAGCCGGTTGAGGTGCGTCTTCACCGTCGCCTCGCTGACGCGCAGCTCGGCCGCGATGCCGGCGTTCGTCGCGCCCGTGCCCACGGACCGCAGCACCTCCCGCTCGCGGTCGGTCAGCCGCGGCAACGCCGGTGCGGCGGCGGGCCGGGCCGCGGTGAACGCCTCCACCAGCCGGCGAGTGATCGCCGGGCCGGACAGCATGTCGCCGCGAGCGGCCGCGTGGATGCCCGCGATCAGCGTCTCCGGCGGGCTGTCCTTGAGCAGGAAGCCCGACGCGCCCGCGCGCAACGCCGCGTAGACGTACTCGTCGAGGTCGAACACCGTCAGCATGAGCACGCTGGGCCGCGGCGGCGCCGACGCGAGGATCCGCTCGGTCGCCCGGACGCCGTCCAGTTCGGGTAGCCGGATGTCCATCAAGACGACGTCGGGACGCAGGGCCGCCGCCTTCGAGACGGCCTCGAGCCCGTCACGCGCTTCGCCGACGACGTCGATGCCCGGCACCGCGCCGAGAAGCGCGGCGAACCCGGCGCGGACGAGGTCCTGGTCGTCGACCACCAGCACGCTGGTCACTCGGGCTCCTGCGGTTCGGGCGACGGGCGGCTCGGGTACGGCAGGGTCAGCACGACGGCGAACCCGGCCGGCTCCCGGGGACCGATCTCGATCACGCCACCGTACATCCGGGCGCGTTCGCGCATGCCGACCAGCCCGTGCCCGGCCGGGTTCGGCGTCCCCGCGCGGCCGCCCGAATCGGTCACGCTGAGCACCAGCTGCGAAGTCCCGTATTCAAGGACCAGCGAAGCCGGGGAGCCGGCGTGCTTGAGCACGTTCGTCAGCGCCTCCTGCGCGACGCGGTACGCGCACAGCTGCTGGCCCGGCGGCAACGTCCTCGGCTCGCCGGTGATGCTCACGTCGACCGGGATGCCGGCTTCGCGGACCCGCGCGGCGAGCGCGTCCAGGTCGGCGAGCCCGGGCTGCGGCCGGTACTCCTCGGGCACCTGCCGCGGCGGGCGAAGGACGCTGAGGAGGCGTCGAAGCTCGTCGAGCGCTTCGGTCGTCGTGCCGCTGATCGTGTCCAGCGCCGCCCGCGCGGTGTCCGGCGACGACTCGAAGACGTACCGCGCGAGGTTGGCCTGCACCGAGATCACCGAAAGGTGGTGCGAGACGACGTCGTGCAGCTCGTGCGCGATCCGGACGCGCTCTTCGGCGACGGTTTGCTCGGCGTCCCGCAGGCGGTGGCCGCGCACGTAGGCGGCGCGCCCGATCGCCGCGATCCCGGTGGCGAGCAGCAGCGCCAGGAGCGAGTCGCCGACCGGGGAAACTGGGCTGCCGAACAGCATCGACGTCTCGTAGGCGGCCAGGCCGAGCACGGTCACGACGAGCGCGTCCCGGAACCGGCAGTGCGCCCACACCGTGTAGGCGGCCACGACCACGCTGAGCTGGCCGAGCTGCGACCGGAAGCCGAGGCCGTAGAACAGTCCCATCAGGACGACGCACGCGATCAGCGCCGGGATCGGGAACCGGCGGCGCAGCGCGAGGGGCAGCGCGCTCACGACGGCGAGGACCAGGCCGAGCGGCCGCGCGTGGTCGCCGAAGTGGCCGCCGAGGTCGGTCGCGCCGACGAGCTGGTAGGCCGCGACGACGACCGCGAGCACGGCGTCGGCGAGCCGCGGCCGCGCGCGAAGGAGTCCCGGCACGCTCCGAAGCTACCTGGTCAACCCTGCGTGGTAGCCGGAGCCCGCGGGGTACCGCGAAGGTTTACCCGACACTGCGTCGCCGGTTGCTTCCGTTGCGCGGTCACTGGTCGCTAGCCTCGCTCGGCTCGGTGGAGAGGGGGTCCCAACCCAAGGCAAGGGGGAGGGCTTTGGTGCGCCCTCTTCGCCGGGCTCTCATCCCAGGTACGCGTCGAGCGTGACGGCCAGCGCCGACTCGGGCGACGGCGCAAAGCTCGCTCCGGCCAGGCCGCCCCACAGCCACAGCTGCGCGAGGCCGTGCAGCGCCGCCCACAGGGACGCGGCGACCAGCCGGAGGTCGGCGCCCGACCGCGCGATCCGCGTCGGCACCGCCGCCACCAGCACGGCGAAGGTGTCGAACACCGCGCTCGCCGCCGCGGAGAGCGCCGGGTCGTCCGCATCGACCAGGTCGCGGCGGAACATCAGCTCGAACATCGCCGGGTTGGCCAGCGCGAAGTCGAGGTAGCTGTGGCAGGCGGCGGTCAGCCGCTCCCGTGGCGAGTTCCCCGGCAGCGTTTCGCGGCGGGCGAGCAGGTCGGCGTATCCGCGCGTCGCCACGGCGGACAGCAGTTCGGCGCGGCCGGAGAAGTGCCGCAGCGGGGCGCCGTGCGAAACGCCGGCGGCCTTGGCGATCCCGCGCAGCGTCACCGCGTCGACCCCTTCGCCGGCCAGCAGCTCGGACGCGGTGTCGATCAGGCGTTGCCGGGTGCCCATGCCTCGTCCCGGGTGATGGGGAGCAGGTCCGGGCGCTTCGGGAAGAAGCCGTCGCCGGGCTGGCGGCCGATCATCCGGTTGCGCGTGCGCGTCACGGCGACCGGCAGGACCTCGTGCAGCAGCCAGTGCGCGTCGGCGCGCCAGCCGCCTGGCGTGGCGACGCCGGGCAGCGGATCGAGCCAGGCGGGGTCGTGGCTGACGCCGAGCAGGCCGAGGACGTAGGCGGCGAGCCGGCGGTGGCCGTGCGCGGAGAGGTGGAGCCGGTCGGCGCCGAAGTACCGCGAGTCGGTGACGGCCTGGTCGGGCCAGAGGTCGATGAGCAGCGCGCCGTAGCTGACGGCGGCTTCGCGGATGGCCTCGTTGAGCGCGACGATCCGCGGCCGCATCCGGTGCCCGAGCGGCATCCGGTGGGAGATGTCGCTGAGGGTGAAGGTGACGACGACGGGCGAGATCTCGGTGCAGGCCCGGATGGCGGCGTCGACCCGCCGGGCGACGGTCCGCGCGTCCCACCCGCGGCTCATGACGTCGTTGCCGCCGCCGAAGAGGGCGACGAGGTCGGGTTCGAGGCGCGTGGCGGCGGGGACCTGCTCGGGGACGATCTGGTCGAGCCGCCGCCCGCGGACGGCCAGGTTGGCGTAGCGGAAGCGGGGCTCGTCCTGCGCGAGCCGGGCGGCGACGAAATCGGCCCAGCCCCGGTAGGCGCGCTGGTCCGGGTACGGGTCGTCGAGACCTTCGGCGCAGCTGTCGCCGAGGACGACGAAACGGTGGTGGCTCATCCCGATCTCCGTAACCCGTGGTTCACCTTGTGGACACTGTCTATCAAACTTCTGTAGACGCTGTCTACATCGGGTCGTCACAATCGGGCGGGGCACTCCGTCGTAGAGGTATGACACGCGAATCGGAAGTCAGGCAGCACATCGGCAAGATCGTCGAAGGGCTGCGAGCCAAGGACCTCGACGCGCTCAAGCGGGTCTACGCCGAAGACGTCGTGTCCTTCGACGTCGAGCCGCCGCTGCAGCACGTCGGGATCGACGCGAAGCTGAAGAACTGGGCCAAGGTCTTCACCCTCTTCGAAAAGGTGGACTACGAGCTGCGCGACCTCACCCTCATCCTGAGCGCCGACCTGGCCGTCGGACACGGCTTCGGCCGCGTCAGCGGCACCCTGCGCGACGGGACGGCGGTCGACGGGATGTGGGTCCGCGCCACTTTTGTCCTGCGGAAGCGGGAGAGCGGCTGGGTCATCGTCCACGACCAGGCGTCGGTGCCGTTCGACATGGCGACCGGCCGGGGTGTGACCGACCTCGAGCCCTGATCCGCTCCCGGCTCCTCACCGACGAAGAGTCGGCGGTGCTGAACCGAAGGAGCTGAACAACGCTATGGCGAGCACCAGCCCTTCCCGGGCGACCGGGGCGAGCAGGTGCTCGTCCGGCGCGTGCTGCAGGCACCCCGGGTAGGAGTGCGGCAGCCACAGGGTTGCCAGCCCGAGGATGTCGGTGAAGACGTGGTTGGGCAGGCCGCCGCCGAAGTTGGGCAGGAGCGCGACGGGCTTTCCGGCTTTGGCCAGTGCTTCGCGGGCCCAGGCCACCCACGGGTCTTCGACCGGCGTGCGGCTGGCGCGAAAACTCGCTTCGGTGGTCACCTCGATCATCGGAAACCCTCGCGCGGCAAGGTGTTCCCGGACCGTCGCGGTGACGTCGCCGACGTCGGTGCCCGCGACGTACCGCAGCTGCAGCACCGCGCGGGCGCGGCCGGGGATGGCGTTGACCGGGCGGTCGGCGTTCCCGGCGTCGAGGGCCAGCACCTCCAGGGTGTTCCAGCCGTAGAGCCGCTCGGCGGGGCTCAGCTGCGGGTCGCCCCAGCCCTCGTCCGGTGCGTCGACGACGACGTCGGCCAGCGCTTCGCGGACGGACTCCGGCAGTTCCGGTGGCAGCAGGGCGGGCACCTGGATCCGGCCGTGGCCGTCGACCAGGCCGGCGATCGCGCCGGCGAGCGTCGTCGCCGGGTTGCGCAGGATGCCGCCCCAGTTGCCGGAGTGGTAGCTGTCCGGGCGCAGGTCGGCGTCCAGGGTGATGCGGACGCCGCCGCGCGCGCCGAGGAACAGCGTCGGCGTGGCCGCGTCGAGGCGCGGGCCGTCGGAGGCGATGAGGACGTCGGCTTCCAGGAGCTCCTTTTGCCGCGCGGCGAACGCGTCGAGACCGGGTGAGCCGATCTCTTCGCCGGTCTCGAAGAGGAACTTCAGGTTGAAGCCGAGCTGGCCTTTCGCCTCGAGGAGCAGGCGCAGCGCCGTGAGGTTGACCAGGTGCTGGCCCTTGTTGTCGGCGGTGCCGCGGCCGTACCAGCGGTCGCCGTCCGCGGTCAGCGTCCACGGGTCGCGGCCTTCGCTCCACCGCCCGGCTTCCCCGACGACGTCGGCGTGGCCGTAGCAGAGCAGCGTCGGCAGGTCCGGCGATTCGACGCGGACGCCGACCAGGAACGGGCCGCCCGCCGGGTCCGGGTTGGGGTGCTGGGTGACGTCGCAGCCGAGGCCGGTCAACGCGGGGGTCAGGACTTCGTCGAGGTACGCCTGGATCGTTTTTCGGCCTTCGGGGGCGTCGCTGACCGTCGGGTAGGCGACCAGCCGGGCGAGTTCGGCGAAGAAGGCGCCGGAGTCGACGTGGGCGCGGGCCTGGTCGAGCAGTTCCATGCCCGCCAGCGTAGAGAAGGGAAACAATACGAACGGTCGTGCTACATTCGGCGGCATGAACGTCGACAGCGTTTACGTGGGGGAACCGAGCGTCCTGGGGTACCGGCGGGAGGTGCCGGTGCTGAGCGGGATCACGAAGGCGCAGGTCACGGTGCCGGAGCTGAAGCTGACCGAGCTGAACCTCGACGGCGACCGGCAGGCCGACCTCACCGTGCACGGCGGCCCCGACAAGGCGGTCTACGTCTACCCGGCCGAGCACTACGCGGCCTGGCGCGAGGACGGCTTCGAGGTGTCGACGGCCGACTTCGGTGAGAACATCTCGCTGTCCGGCGTCACCGAGGACGACGTGCGGATCGGGGACGTCTGGGCCTGGGGTGACGCGCTCGTGCAGGTCTCGCAGCCGCGGTCGCCGTGCTACAAGCTCGCGATGAAGACCGGCCGCAAGGACATCACCCCGGCGATGATCGACTCCCTGCGCTCCGGCTGGTACCTGCGCGTGCTGCGGCCGGGCACCGTGCCGACGTCCGGTGCGGTCGAGCTGGTCGAGCGCGCGGACGCACCGACGATCGCCGAGGTGTACGTCATCTCGTTCGCGAACTACGGGCAGCTGCCGCCGGAGCGCATCGGGGCGGCGCTGGACTTCGCCGACCGTGTGCTGGCGACGCCGGGGCTGGCGGTGTCCTGGAGCGCGGGCATCCAGTCCACTGTGGACCGTTGGCGGGCGCGGCGTGCCGGCTGACGGCAGGCTCGCCCGCGGCGACGCGACCCGGCGCCTGGTGCTGCGCCGGGCGGTGGACGTCGCGTCGGTCGACGGCCTGGAGGGACTGTCCCTCGGCCGGCTGGCCACCGAGCTGGAGCTGAGCAAGAGCGGCGTGTTCGCGCTGTTCGGCTCCAAGGAGGAGCTGCAGCTCGCCACGGTCGAAGCCGCGCTGGAGATCTTCCGCTCGTACGTCGTGACGCCTGCCGCGGCGGTGGAGCCGGGCGTGCCGCGGCTGCGGGCGATCTGCGAGAACTGGCTGGACTACTCGGAAAAGCGCGTGTTCCCCGGCGGGTGTTTCTTCTTCAACGTCGGCGCGGAGGTCGACGCCCGCCCGGGCCGGGTCCACGACGCGGTGGCGGCGGCGAGCGGCTCGTTCGCGGCGTTCATCCGCGAGACGGCCGTCGAAGCCGTCGCCCTCGGTCACTTGACCGGGGACGCGGAGGTCCTGGCGTTCGAGCTGCACGCGCTGGGCCGCGCGGCCAACGCGGACGCGGTGCTCAACGGCGGCACCCAGGCGTACGCCCTGGCCAGGCGAGCCATCGGCGCAAGACTGTCGTGAGTGAGAAACAGTGTCAGAACACTGTTTCTCACTCACGACCGCTTACTTCCAGTCGACCTGCGGGCTGCGGTAGAAGTCGATGCCCTGGGTCACCCAGCGCGGCGCCTGCTTGGCCAGCCGCACGCGGTAGGCGTCCCAGTTGTGCGTCGACTTCGGGGACCAGCCGATCTCCGCGATGCCCGGCAGGCGCGGGAACGCCATGTACTCGATGTCGTTGCTGGTCCGGATCGTCTCCGTCCACAGCGGCGCCTCGACGCCCGCGACCTGCTTCTCGCCGACCCCGGTCACCAGCGAGGCCGGGTCCCAGTTGTACCCGTCGCGAACCTCGACCAGCGCGGCCCAATCCTGGCCCAGCGGGGTGTCGGGGTTGTACTTCATGTCCAAGTACGCGTAGTTCGCCGGTGACATCAGGATCTTGTTGCCGCGCGCCGCGGCGGCCGCGACGGACTCGTTGTCCCCGCCGAAGTCCCAGTACTGCGGGACGGCCGACACCGGCAGCGTGGACTTCGCGATCTCGTGCCAGCCGGTGACCTTCTTGCCGTACTTGGCGACGATCGGCTGCACCTTCTGCTGGAAGGTCAGGTAGTCCGCGGGCGGCGTCGCGTGGGCCTCGTCGCCGCCGATGTGCAGGTACTGGCCCGGCGTGATGGCCGCCAGCTCGCGCACGACGTCGTCGACGAACTGGTACGTGATCGGCGACGAGATGCACAGCGAGCTGTAGCCGACCTCGGTGTCCGTGCGCACCGGGACGGCCTTGCCGTCGCAGTTCAGCTCCGCGTACGTCGACTGCGCCGCGTTCGTGTGGCCCGGCATGTCGATCTCCGGGATCACCGTGATGTGCCGCGAAGCCGCGTACGCGACGATGTCCTTGTACTGCTTCTGCGTGTAGTAGCCGCCCGGGTCGCCGTACGCGGCGGTCTGGCCGCCGACGGTCGCGAGCTTCGGCCAGCTCTTGATCTCGATGCGCCAGCCCTGGTCGTCGGCCAGGTGCAGGTGCAGGGTGTTGATCTTGTACTGGGCGATCTGGTCGATGTACAGCTTGACCTGGTCCGGCTGGAAGAAGTGCCGCGCGACGTCGAGCATCGCGCCGCGCTCGCCGAAGCGCGGGTAGTCGAGGATCGTGCCGCCGGCGACCGTCCACGTCCGGTGCTGGACGCGCTTCGCGTCGATCGCGGACGGCAGCAGCTGCCGCAGCGACTGGACGCCCTCGAAGAGCCCGTCGGCGGTGTTGGCTTTCAGCGAGACGCCGTCGCGGGCGACCTCGAGTTCGTAACCCTCGGTACCGATGCGGGAGTCGTGCCCGAGCTGCAGCGAGATCGCGGGCAGGCCCCACGACCGCGGCACGACGGGCAGCGGGTAGCCGGTGGCCGGGCGGAGCAGGCCGCGCAGGTAGTCCGCGACCTGGCCGGCGCCGCGGTCGGCGCTGATCACGGTGAACGGCGTCAGCTTGAAGGCGCCCCGCGGATCGGCTTTCGCCGAGACGGGCGCCGGGACGACGTCGGTCACGCTGCGTTCCGGAGTGGCCGGGGCGGCCACCGCCGAAGCGGGCAAGCCGACTGCCGTAAGACTCACGATCGCCGCGGTCGAGACGGCTCTGGACAAGCGCATCAGGGCACCTCCGGTCGGGGAACTCCCTCACAAAGGTACAGACCAGCCGGAGCATTTGGAACAGCTCTTAACGAAGGGCGGCCCGGATCGCGTCGAGCACGCTCGGGTCCTCGATGGTGGAGGGCACGGCTTCGTCGCGGCCGTCGGCGATCGCGCGCATGGTCTTGCGCAGGATCTTCCCGGACCGCGTCTTCGGCAAGGCGTCCACAATGGACACGTCGCGGAACGCGGCGACCGGCCCGATGTCCCGGCGGACCAGGGCCACCAGCTCGTCGCGCAGCTTGTCCTCGGCGATGTCCGCACCCGCCTTGAGCACGACGAACCCCAGCGGCAGCTGGCCCTTGAGCTGGTCGGCGACCCCGATGACGGCGCACTCGGCGACGGCCGGGTGCGAAGCCAGCACGGCCTCCATCGACCCGGTCGACAGCCGGTGCCCGGCGACGTTGATGACGTCGTCGGTGCGGCCCATGACGAACAGGTAGCCGTCTTCGTCGAGGTAGCCGGAGTCGCCGGTCAGGTAGTGGCCGTCGTAGCGGGAAAGGTAGGCCTCGCGGTAGCGCTCGTCGTCACCCCACAGCGTCGGCAGCGAGCCCGGCGGCAGCGGCAGCTTCACCGTGATGGCGCCTTCGCGCCCGGCCGGTAGCTCCTCGCCGGCCTGGTCGAGGATCCGGACGTCCCAGCCGGGGACGGGCTTGGTCGCCGAGCCCGGCTTGACGTCCATCGGCTCCACGCCGCGGAGGTTGGCGGCGATCGGCCAGCCGGTCTCGGTCTGCCACCAGTGGTCGATGACCGGGGTACCGAGCTTCTCGTGCGCCCAGTGGTAGGTCTCCGGGTCGAGCCGCTCGCCGGCCATGAACAGCGTCTTGAACGCCGCGAGGTCGTACTTCTCCAGCTCACGCGCGTCCGGGTCGAGCTTCTTGATCGCCCGCAGCGCGGTCGGCGCGGTGAACAGCGCCTGGACGCCGTGCTCGGCGATGACCCGCCAGAACGCGCCCGCGTCCGGCGTCCCGACCGGTTTGCCCTCGTAGAGCACGGTCGTCGCGCCGACCAGCAAGGGCGCGTACACGATGTAGGAATGCCCGACGACCCAGCCGACGTCGGACGCCGTCCACCAGATGTCGCCGGCGTGGACGTCGTAGACCGCGTCCATCGAGTAGGCGAGCGCGACCGCGTAGCCGCCGGTGTCGCGGACGACGCCCTTCGGCTTACCGGTGGTTCCGGACGTGTAGAGGATGTAGAGCGGGTCGGTGGCCGCGACCGGCACCGGCTCGGCGGGGGTGGCGTTCGCGGACAGCTCGCGCCAGTCGAGATCGCGGCCGGTCAGCCGCACCGGGGCCTGCTCGCGCTGCAGCACGACGACGTGGTCCGGCTGGTGCCCGGTCATTTCGAGGGCGGCGTCGATGATCGGCTTGTACTCGACGACCCGCGTCGGCTCGATACCGCAGGACGCCGCCAGGATCACCTTGGGTTTCGCGTCCTCGATCCGCGCGGCCAGCTCCTTCGGCGCGAACCCGCCGAAGACCACCGAGTGCACCGCGCCGATCCGCGCGCAGGCCAGCATCGCGATCGCGGCTTCGGGCACCATCGGCAGGTAGACGATGACGCGGTCACCCTTCGTGACCCCCAGGGAGCTGAGCGCACCGGCGAACCGCGCGACCGTGTCGCGCAGCTCCTCGTAGGAGTAAGTGCGTTTCCGTCCGGTCACGGGAGAGTCCCAGATCAGCGCCGCCTGACCGCCGCGACCGGCCTCGACGTGCCGGTCGAGCGCGTTGTACGACGTGTTCAGCTCGGCGTCCGGGAACCACCGGTAGAAGGGCGGGCGGGAGTCGTCCAGCGCCCGCTCCGGAGGCTTCGTCCAGCTGATCGACCTGGCCGCGGCCAGCCAGAACGCCTCCGGATCGGCCAGGCTGTGCCGGTAGGCCTCGGAGTACGCGCCCATGCCCCGCTCCTTCGCGTCGAACGTCCGCCGGTCCCCATCATGGCGCGGGAGCGGCGGCCCCGCCGGATTCCGGGCACGCTGAAGACCCGGCAACCTCACGGCGCCCGGCTGCGTCCTAAGCTGGACCGCGAGGAAACGCGGCTCGACGGTAAAAAGAGAACACGGACAGTGAGGGGAGCCCGGCGGTGAACGGACTCGCGAGCGCGTTGCTCTCGCTAGCCCATGCCTTGTTCGGCCCGGGCTTCTGCCCCGGCGAATGGGTCTGGGCCACGAGTGCGGCCGGCGCGCTCGTCGCACTGCTGCCGCCGATCGGCGCCCTGGCCGTGTCGATCATCCGGAAGGGCACGGGCAACCGCTACGACGTCACGACGTTGTCGGTGTTCGGCGCGATCGGCCTGTTCAGCACGCTGGTGCTGCCGTGGCTGCTCTCCAACGGCGTGTCGGGCGTCTTCCGCGCGGCGTGGGCGGGCGAGGAGAGCGGGCTGACCAGCAAGGAGTGGTCGACGCTCAACAGCCCCGGCGGTTGCTGGGTGGACAACCAGCGGAACTACCTCGGCGGCGGCCAGTCCGTCTACGACGTGCTGTTCTCCCGCAACGGCAGCGACATCCCGTTCTTCGTCTACCTGCTGGCCTTCGTCGTGCTGGGGGCCGGGTCGCTGCTGTTCGTCATGCTCCAGGGCCGCACCGCCTTCCGCCGCGGGCCGAAGTGGCCGTCGCGGTTCTTCTGGATCCCGTTCGCCGCGATGCTCCTGTTCAGCGTCGGCATGGAGGCCAACACCGCGCTGCACTTCTGGCTGGGCTTCCTGCCGTTCAGCGTGCTGGGCCTGATCCCGGTCGCGATGGTCGGGCCGCCGCCGTGGTCGGTCATCAACCGGCCGGACGCGCCGCCGCGCCGCGACCAGGAGCCGCCGGGGCCGCCGCCGTCGCAGGTCCAGCCGCGCCCGACCCCGCCGCCGCCCCCGCCTCCCGTCAACCGGCCGTATCCCCAGACGGCGCTGGCGTCCGCGCCCGAGCCCCCGCCGATGGCCGGCGCGCTGGCCGCGGCGCCCGGCCCGATCCCGCCGCCGCCCGGCTCGCGCAACGCCGGCGGCAGCCGCTACCGGCGCGTCAAGCAGCTCGGCGCGGGGGGCTTCGGCACGGTCTGGCAGGCCGTCGACACCCAGCTCAACCGCACGGTCGCGCTGAAGATCGCGCACGCGCCGGACCGCGACACCGCCGAGCGCATGCAGCGCGAGGCCCGCGCGCTGGCCGTGGTCAGCCACCCCAACTGCGTCAAGGTGTACGACCTGGCCGAGGAGCCGGACGGGCTCGCGCTGGTGATGGAGTACCTCGAGGGCCGTCCGCTGGCCGAGCTGGTCGACGGCCAGGGCCCGCTCGACGACGTCGCGGCCGGGCGCCTGTGGGCGACGATGGCCGGCGCTTTGGCGGCGGCGCACGACAAGGGCGTCCTGCACCGCGACATCAAGCCGTCGAACGTCATCCTCGACCCGAGCGGCCTGGCCCACCTGATCGACTTCGGCATCGCCCGCAGCCAGGGCGACTCGAAGATGACGGCGACCGGCATGATGATCGGCACCCCGGACTTCGTGGCCCCGGAGCAGGCGATGGGCGCGACGGCGTCCCCGGCGTCGGACGCGTGGCAGCTGGCGGCGACGATCAGCTACGCGCTGTCGGGCCAGCCTCCGCGCGGCACCCGCGAGACGCCGATGGCGGCGCTGATGGCGGCGGCTCGGGCCGAACCGGTGTCGCGGCTGCCCCAGCGCAGCGCGCACGCGCGGTTGCTGGCGGCTTCGCTGGACCCGGAGCCTCGGCGCCGTCCGACGTTGAACGCGGTGCGCCGCGAGGTCGAAGGCTGGCTTTCGCGGGCCGGCAAGTCGGCCGACGGCCCGGTCACCCGGGTCGTGCCGCGCCAGCCGGGGAACCAGCTGCCCCGCCGCTAGCCGGGCTTCACGGCCTCGAAAATCAGGATCTCCTTCGGGCGGTGCTGCACTTCGACCCGCTCGAAGCCCGCCTTTTCGAGCCGGGCCGGGAACGTCGCCGCGTCGAGGACGTTCATCGTGTCGCCGATGTGCAGCAGCCGGAAGCGGAGGTTGAGCTGGCCGTCGCTGCCGCAGTACGTGCCGCCCGGGCGCAGGACCCGCGCGGCCTCGGCGAAGATCGCGTCCTGGAGCTGCTCGGTCGGCACGTGGTGCAGCATCGTGAAGCAGACGACGGCCGAGAACCGGCGGTCTTCGAAGGGCATCTCGGCGCCGCTGCCCTCGACGACCTCGGCGCGGTCGCCGTACTTCGCCCGCAGCAGCTCGCTCGACGCGGGGTCGATCTCCAGCACCGTCAGCTTCGGGACGGCGTCGAGCAGCACCTTCGTGGTGGCGCCGAACCCGGGCCCGATCTCGAGCACGTCGTCACCCAGGTCGCGCTCCTTCAGCCACGGCGTCAGGCGTTCCTCGACGGTGGCCGCCCACTTCTCCGAGCTGCAGATCTTGCGGTGGATCCGGTTCATCGGCATGCGTTCGACGTTAGGGCGCCCTATCGGTGACCGATAGCCGATAGCCTGCCAACCGATGTCGCGAAACAGTCAACCTGGCGCCATGCTCCTCGGCGAGGTCGACCTGCCCGCCGGCACCTGGTTCCCCTGGCACGAGCACCCGGTGCACCAGCTGGTCTGGTCGGCCCGCGGGGTCGTCGCGGTCAAGGCGGGCGACGCGGGCTGGGTCCTCCCGCCGACCCGGGCGCTGTGGATCCCGGCGGGTGTCCAGCACCGCACGGGCGCGCTCGGCCGGGCGGCCCTGCGCGGCATCTACGCCGACCCCGCGCTGTCCCCGGTGTCGTGGCCGGCGCCCCGGATGGTGGCCGTCCGCCCGCTGCTGCGCGAGCTTCTGGAGTACCTGACCGGCGACGGCGTGGCCCCGGCGGCCCGGCTGCGGGCCGAGGCGGTGGCGTTCGACCTGCTGGAGCCCCTGGACGTGGTCCCGATCGCGGTGCCGTCCCCGGCCGACCCGCGAGCCCGCGACGTCGAGACGGCGGTGCTGGCGAACCCGGCGGACCCGCGAAGCCTGGCGGAGTTCGGGCGGGACGTCGGAGCGGCGGAGCGGACGCTGGCGCGCATCTTCGTCCGCGAGTGCCGGATGCCGTTCGGGACGTGGCGCACGCAGGTGCGGCTGCGGGCGTCGCTGCCGTTGCTGGCTCAGGGCGCGCCGCTGGAGGCGGTGGCCCACCGGGTGGGGTACAGCTCGGCGAGCGCGTTCGTCGCCGCGTTCCGGCGGGCTGTCGGGGTCACCCCGGGGGCGTACTTCGCGGGCTGAGCTACCGCCAGGACGGCAGCCAGCGTTCGGCCTCCCACTGGCCCGTGGTGATCGCGACGCCGTTCAGGATCGGCCACAGCCAGGCGAAGTTGGCCACCACCAGGCCCACGTACAGCGACACCACGAGCAGACCGGTCCCACGTCTCTCGAACCCGCGCCGGGCGCTGCCCAGGATCTGGCCCAGGCACAACGTCAACCCCAGCACGAGGAACGCCGCCAGCGGGGTCGCGTAGAAGAAGTACATCTGCCGGTCGATGTTGGTGAACCAGAAGACGTACCCGCCGAGGTAGCCCACCAGCACGGCCGCGTAGCGCCAGTCCGCGCGGAAGATCGAGCGCCACACCGACCAGCCCAGCATCGGGATCGCCAGCCACCACATCGCCGGCGTGCCGACCAGCATCGTCGCGCTGACGCAGCGGGACTCGCCGCAGCCGGTGACTTCGCCGTCGTAGCTGTAGAGCATCGGACGCAGCCCCATCGGCCACGTCCACGGCTTCGACTCCCAGGGGTGCGGGTTGTCCTTGGGCGTGACCAGCGTTTCGTGGAAGTGCAGGACGTTGCCGGTGTAGTCGACGAGCGAACGCAGCGACGCCGGCACCCACGACCAGAAGCCCGGCGCGATGTCCTTGATCTCGGTGTAGTGCCGGTCGGTCGCCGTCTCGCTCGCGAACCACGCCCAGTACGCGCCGAGGTACATCAGGAACGGGATGAGCAGGATCGCCCACAGCGCGGGCAGCACGTCCCGGCGGATCGTGCCCAGCCACGGCCGTTCGACGCCGGCCGCGCGGCGTGCCGCGACGTCGAAGAACACGCACAGCAGCCCGAACGCGACGATGTAGTACAGCGCCGACCACTTGACGCCGAAGGTGAGCCCGATCATCAGGCCGGTCGCGAACCGCCACCAGCGGAAGCCCAGCTTGGGGCCCCACACGGACTCGTTGACCCAGCCTTCGCGGACCGCTGTCGCGAGCCGGGTGCGCACTTGGTCGCGGTCCACCAGCAGGCAGGCGAACGCGGCGAGCACGAACAGCGCGATGAAGATGTCGAGCATGCCCATGCGCGACTGCAGGTGCAGCACGCCGTCGCTGATCACGAGGATGCCGGCGATGCCGCCGAGCAGTGTCGAGCGGGTCAGGCGGCGGGCGATGCGGACGACCAGCAGCACCATCAGCGTGCCGGCCAGCGCGGGCATGATCCGCCAGCCCCAGCCGTTGTAGCCGAACAGCCACTCGCCGATCGCGATCAGCTGCTTCGCCAGCGGCGGGTGGACGACCAGCTCGTAGCCGTAGTTGTCTTCGTAGCCGCCGTTGCGCAGCATCTGCCACGCCTGCGGCACGTAGTGCTTCTCGTCGAAGACCGGGCTGCCCTTGTCCGTCGGCACGCCGAGGTTCTGCAGCCGGACGATGCCGCCGATCACCGTCAGCACGAGGGTGACGACCCAGCCGCGCAGCCGGTCGTCCGGCATGCCGCGGCCGAGCAGGGTCACTTCGCGGTCGGTCGGCGGCCGGAGCGCCTCGACCGGGTCCGGCCGGACGCTTTCGTCGTCGGGACGGGTCAGCACGGCGGTCACGGGGCGATCCTACGGGCGAGGCAGGGCGTGCGTCGTCCGGATCCGCTGATCAGCCTAGGCTGGGCGGGTGAGTTCACCGGTTCCTCCCGGCCGCCTGGTGCTGGCGGCGACCCCGCTCGGCGACGTCCGCGACGCCTCGCCCCGCCTGGCGGAAGCGCTGGCGGAAGCCGACGTCATCGCGGCCGAGGACACCCGACGGCTGCGTGGCTTGACGACGGCGCTGGGGGTGACCCCGCGCGGCCGGGTGGTGAGCTTCTACGAAGACGTCGAGACGGCGCGCCTGCCCAAGTTGCTCGAATCGTTACGCGCGGGCGAGACGGTGGTGCTCGTGACGGACGCCGGTATGCCCAGTGTGTCCGATCCGGGGTTCCGGCTGGTTTCGGCTTGTGTTGCTTCGGACTTGCCGGTGACCTGTCTTCCGGGCCCGTCCGCGGTGACGACCGCGCTCGCTTTGTCCGGTTTGCCGTGTGACCGGTTTTGCTTCGAGGGCTTCGCGCCGCGTAAGCCCGGGGAGCGTTCTCGCTGGCTTTCGTCGTTGCGTGACGAGCCTCGGACGGTCGTGGTCTTCGAGTCCCCGCACCGGTTGGCGTCGTTGCTCGCGGACGCGGTTTCGGTGCTGGGCCCGGATCGGCAGGCCGCGGTGTGCCGTGAGCTGACGAAGACGTATGAAGAGGTGAAGCGGGGGTCGCTTTCGGACTTGGCTTCGTGGGCTTCGGAGGGCGTTCGCGGGGAAATCACCGTGGTGCTGTCCGGGGCGGAGCCGCGGGAGGTGTCGGTGGCGGACCTGGTTTCGGAGGTCGCGGACCGGGTCTCGGCCGGCGAGCGGTTGAAGACCGCGGCGGCGGAGGTCGCCGAGGCCGCTGGAGTGTCCAAAAAGGAGCTTTACGACGCGGTGCTCGCGGCGCGGAAGTCCTGAACCTCAGGTGAGCAGGGCCGTCACCGCGGCGTGCGCCTTCTCCGCGTCAGGCGCATCCCCGGTGATGACGTCCGTGTAGACGAACGACTCGCCGATCCGCACCAGCAGGTAGGCCAGATCCGGCACGGGCAACGGCGCCACCAACCGCTCGGCCGCGACTTCGGCTGCCAGCAGTGACTCCAGCGCAGCGGTAGTGCGCTGCTGGCAAACGCTTGCGCGGGTGGTCAGCAGCCGCAGGGCCCGTTCCGGCTCGCGCCGCAGGAAGTCCCGGAACGGTGGTGACTCGTTCGCGACCCGGACGTACCCGCTCACGAAGTCGGCGACTCCGGAAGCACCCCGGCCGGCGCAAGACGGCAACAGCCGGGCGATCGACGCCGACGACAGCGACCACAGGATCTCGCCCAGCAGCCTGTCGCGGGACCCCACCCGGCGGTGCAGCGTGGCCCGGCTGATCGACCGCGACTCCGCCAGTTCGCCCATGTCCACCCGTCGCCCGGACAGGAACCACTCGCGCGCCAGTTCGAACTCGTGAGACATATGTCAGAATGTCTCACATCAACCACCGGGAGGACAGCAGATGCGCGCAGTGCAGGTGACCGAGTTCGGCGGACCCGAGGTGCTCACGCCGGTCGAGCTGCCCGATCCCGTGGCCGGCCCCGGCGAGGTCCTCATCGACGTCGACCGCATCGGCGTCAACTACGCCGACACCCACCAGGCCGAGAACTCCTACCTCGCGCCGTCGAAGCTCCCGCTGGTCCCCGGCGGTGAAGTGGTCGGAACCAGCGACGGCCAGCGCGTCGTCGCCCTGCTGAACGGCGGTGGTGGGTACGCCGAGAAGGCCGTCGCGCCCGAGGCGACCACCTTCCCCGTGCCCGACGGCATCGACGACCTCACCGCGCTGTCCATGCTGGTCCAGGGCGCGACCGCCTGGGTGCTCCTGCGCAAGAACGCCCACCTGGCCGAAGGCGAGTCCGTCGTCGTGCACGCCGCCGCCGGCGGGGTCGGGACCATCGCCGTGCAGCTCGCCAAGGCCTGGGGCGCCGGCCGCGTCATCGCCACCGCCAGCAGCGAGGAGAAGCGCGCCCTCGCCCTCGAACTGGGTGCCGACGTCGCGGTCGACTCGCGCGCGGAGGACATGACCGAGGCGCTCCTCGACGCCAACGGCCGCCGCGTCGACGTCGTGCTCGACATGGTCGGCGGGAAGACCACCGACCAGAGCATCGCCGCGCTGGCGCCGTTCGGCCGGCTCGCGTTCTACGGCATGGCCGGGCGCGAGCAGCCGAAGCCGGTCGACCTGCGCAACGTCCTCGGCCACAGCACGACGATCAGCGGCATGTGGCTGCCGCACGTCTTCCGCCTGCCCGGCAACGTCTTCGGCACCGCCCTCACCGAGCTGTTCGGCCTGGTCCTCGAAGGCAAGCTCAAGGCGATCCCGGGCGGCGAGTTCGCGCTCTCGGACGCGCGCGGCGCGCACGAGGCCCTGCGCTCGCGCAAGACCGTCGGCAAGCTACTGCTCGACCCCGGCAAGTAGGCGTTCCAGGGGCGCCGCCTTGTGGAGGCACTCCTGCCACTCCGCCTCCGGGTCCGAATCCGCCGTGATGCCGCCGCCCACGCCCAGCTCGATCCGGCCGGCGTGGAGTTCGAACGTCCGGATCGCGACGTTCAGCTCCAGGCCCGCCGCCGGCGACACCAGCCCGATCGCGCCCGTGTAGACCCCGCGCCCGCAGGGTTCCAGCGAAGCGATCAGGTCCAGCGCGCGGATCTTCGGCGCGCCCGTCACCGAGCCGGGCGGGAAGGTCGCCTCCAGCAGGGAAGCGTCCGAAACCGAGGGACGCAGCACGCCGGTCACCGTCGAGTCCAGGTGCCAGACCCCCGGCGCCGGGCGGACCTGCAGCAGCGACGGCACCGCCACCGTCCCCACCTCGCACACCCGGCCCAGGTCGTTACGCACCAGGTCGGTGATCATCACGTTCTCGGCGACGTCCTTTGTGGACTGCCGCAGCAGCCGCGCGTTCCCGTCGTCGTGCGGTCCGCGCCGGGGGAGCGTCCCCTTGATCGGCGTCGACCGCACCGCGCGGCCGTGGCGCGCGAGGAACAGCTCCGGCGAGAACGAAACCACCGACCCCCACTGGCCCGCGACGAAGGCCGCGCGGCGGGGAGCCAGCGAAGACACGCCGGCGGCGAACAACGCCGCGGGCGATCCCGAGAACGTCCCGGTGAACCGGCTGCAGACGTTCGCCTGGAACAGCTCCCCGGCCTCGATCGCGTGCACGCACGCCTTCACCGCGTCCCGGTGCTCCGACGGCAACGGACGCCGCAGCGGGCCGGCGGTCCACGAAAGATCCGGGACAGCGGAAGCCAGCAGCGATTCCATTGTGGACACCGAGGGACCGCCGTCGTCGAGTGACTCCAGGTAGCAGGTGCCCGACGAAGACCACCGCAGCACGTGGTCCGCCCAGCCCCACGCGGACGCCGGCAGCGCACCGCGACGGCCCGACGGATCCGCCGAGTCGTACGACAGGTACCCGAACCAGCCGCCGCCGACCACGCCCGGCGGCGCGGGCACCGGCGACGCCGGCGGCAGCTCACCGGGGGAGACGGCGAGCGAGGGCGCGAGCACCGCCCGGGCGCCGAACCACTCGCCGGAGAGCATCGCGGGCGGCGGCAGCCCGCGGGAGGCGTTGTGGTGAGCGAGTACCGAGAAAGCGCGCGCGGGCGTGACCTTCGTCCGGAGTGGCCTGCTCGTCACGCGCATGGCGCCATATCACCACACGTCAGAGCAGCAAGTCGCCCAATGTGAACGGGTACACGACGGCGTTCTGCTCCACCGGCCCCTCGACCCCCGGCACGTCCGGCGCGCACGCGTGCTGGTGCACGCCGAGCCGCGAATGGAACCAGCCCGCCCGCCCCGGGATGCCGTTGTGCCGGATCAGCCACAGCACCACCTCGGAGTCGGCCCAGCGGTCCGGGTGCAGCCGGTGCTGCCAGCAGTCGTAGTCGGCGTAGACCAGCACCCGCTCGATGCGCGCCGCGTGCCGGACGTGCTTGATCCAGGCCTTGATGAACCGGTCGTCGACGCTCGGCGCCGCCACCTCCAGCGCCGGCGCCAGCGAGCCGGGCGCGAACGCGCCGAGCTTGCTCGCCGTCCGCACGAAGTGGTCGGCCTGGTCGTGCACCGCGCCCGGCCGCGCGTAGTGGCGGCCGCCGACGTGCAGCCCGGCCTCCTGCGCCCCGGCCAGGTTGCGTTCCGCGGCGGAGCTGCTCCAGTTGACGTTCTCGGTGATCGTCACCGACACGAACCGGGTCTGCGCGCCGCGCACGGCCTGCCAGTCGGCCACGCGCTCGCGATGCGACAGCGAGATGCCGAGTTCGGCTTCCGGCTCCGTCACAGTCCGCCCCCGGCGCGTAGATGAAGAGCACACCATACGTCGCCGGGAGCGGACCCGCAGTCAGCAACACCGGGTTGATCAGGCCTTTGATCAGGTGTTGTCCTTTTGGAACGTCCGGTTGCCCCACCACACGGACAACACCGCCATCACCAGCACCACGACGCTGCCGGTGAACAAGGCGTCCATGGTGAAGTCACCGCGGAAGGAACCGCGCTCGACGTCCACCACGTGCCGGAACGGGTTGATCTGCGAGACCGTGTACAGCCATTTCGGCGCGACGCCCTCCGTGATCGGCAGCAGGATGCCGGAAAGCAACAGCAGCGGGATGAGCACCGCGTTGAGCAGGGCGGGGAACGTCTCCTCGCTCTTCAAGGTCAGCGCCAGCGCGTACGAGCACGACGCCAGCGACACCGCCAGCAGGAACACGATCACCAGGCTCAGCAGCACGCCGCCGACCGGGGCGTCGAGGTCGAACACCAGGTACGCCAGCGCGATGATCACCACGGCCTGGACGACGGCCTGCAGCGCGCTGGCCAGCACCTTGCCCAGCAGCAACGCCCCGCGGCTGACCGGCGTCACCCGGAACCGCTCGACCACGCCGGAGCGGTAGTCGGCCAGCAGCCCGAACCCGACGAACGAGCTGCCGAACAGCGCCAGCTGGGCGATCAGCCCGGGGGTGAGCAGCATCCAGCCGTCCACTTCGGACCGGCCCTGGGCCTGCATCGCCTTGACCATCAGGGGACCGAAGAGGAACAGGTACAGCAGCGGCTGCATGATCCCGATCATGACCCAGGTCGGGTTGCGCAGCGCCGCCATCATGTCGCGGCGGAAGATCAGCCAGGTGTCACGCGGCACGGGTGCCCTCCTCGGCTTCGCGCAGGGAGCGCCCGGTCAGCGTCAGGAAGACGTCGTCGAGCGTCGGCCGGTGGACCTGCACCGACCGCATCGGGATGCTCTTCGCGTCGAGCGCCCGCAGCAGCTCCGGCAGCGCGACGTCACCGCGCGGCACGCGGAAGCGCACCTCGCCGCCGGCCGCGGACAGCTCGTGCGCGCCCGCCAGCCGTCCCGCGATCTCCGCGGCGTCCGCGCCCTGCTCCGGGTCGACGCCCACCTCGACGCGATCGCCGTTGACCTGTGCCTTCAGCGCGTCCGGGGTGCCCTCGGCGACGATCCGGCCGTCGTCGATGACGATCAGCCGATCGGACAGCGAGTCCGCTTCGTCGAGGTAGTGCGTCGTCAAGAAGACCGTGACGCCCTGTTCGGCGCGCAGCCGGCGGATGTGCTCCCACAGGTTGGCGCGGCTCTGCGGGTCGAGCCCGGTCGACGGCTCGTCGAGGAACACCAGGCCCGGCGAGTGGATCAGCCCGAGCGCGATGTCGAGCCGCCGCCGCTGCCCGCCCGACAGCGTCTTGGTGAGCCGCTGGTCCAGCCCGGTCAGATCGAGCTGCTCGGCGAGCTCGGCACCGCGCGCGATCGCGTCGGCCTTGCTCATCCGGTAGAGCCGTCCCTGCAGCTCGAGCTCGTCGGCGACCTTGGTCTCCGGCGAGGTGCCGCCGCCTTGGGCGACGTAGCCGATCCGCTGGCGGACCCCCAGCGGGTCGGTCAGCAGGTCGCGGCCGCCGACGGTCGCGGTGCCCGCGGTCGGTTTCAGCAGCGTGGTCAGCATGCGCAGCGTGGTCGTCTTCCCAGCGCCGTTGGGCCCGAGGAAACCGACCAGCTCGCCCGCTTCGACGTCGAGGTCGACGCCCTTCACCGCGTGGACTTCGCCCCCAGTGCGGCCCTTGCGGCGGAACCGCCGCTCGAGACCGCGTGCCGTGATCATGAGAACCCCTCTCGAAGTAGTAGTCAATCTTGACTAGTTGAGGCGCACAACTGTGCCTCAGAAGGGCGCGCTAGTCAAACTTGATTACTCGACGGCTTCGTCCGGTGGCTGCCCGGTGAACCTTTCCGCCCGGAACGCCGACTGTGTCGGTGACGCGCATGACGTGAGGCAGGGCGACACAGTGAGCGAGGAACGGGGCAACGGGACCTGACCCGGCGTCATGAAAGGGTCGTTCATGTCGTCCGACTTGAATCCACCGATGTGAATTCGGGTGATCTTGCTTTAGGTTTGTTGATCTTGCTGTGGGGTGTGGGCGTGCTGGACCGTGCTGGCCGCTCCAGCGTGTCCACATGTTCTCCGGTCGTCGGGACGGGGTCTCAGCGGGTCGGTGGTGGCCCGGCGGTGG